>DQGZ01000139.1 GCA_003531345.1 Alphaproteobacteria bacterium
GCAAATTATATGCAGGTATTATTGGTGGTGTTTTTAACCTTATCAATAATACCTGCATATAATTTGCTTTACTGCTCCATTGCTGTTCATTGTATTTTGCTCTGGTTTGTATAATTTCATCTAATTCTTCATTTTGAAAATCTTGTGCAAAGCCATCAGTGTCAAGGTTAGTCAACCCACCATTATTTAGTTCCTCCTGAACCTTTTTCCACATCATGTTATTTTCATTGATATAAATTTTATTTGCCTCAGGGCAGGTATAAACTCCATTAGATCCCATTATCCATTCAGAGCAATTATAAACTGGAAATTTAGAGGTAAAAACATCTACCGAACTGGTACTGCCGCCTGAAATATTCATCTGGGTATTTGCCGCCTCATTTGAAAGGTCAATAACCGTTGACCTACTTGTCTGGTCTCTACCAGTTTCATTAAGGTGCTGGCTATAGCCCATGCCCAGCATTGTTTCTGAGCGATAGAGGTCAATACCTTCCCTGTAGGACGTTCCAGATGTTTCCTGAGTTGCGCCCGCTAAACCTCTATCACCTGATATTTGGGTTGTATTTCCCTGAAAGCTGTTAAGTATGCTGGTCAGGCCTTTTGAACCATTTCTATACATTCCACCAAAATTCATTTGTGAAAGGCTGCTAAAACCAGCATCTATAGAAAAATTTGCACAGGCTGAAGGGCATGCAGAGTTTGTTTTTGGGTCACATATCTGACCATTGATTATACATTGCGACATTGAAGTTGTTACAGGTTTTGAATAGCTTATCATATATTGTATAACAAAAATCATAAAGGTAAGGTAAGATAGCATAATACCTGGTGTAAGCGTGTATCCAAAGAACATCTGAAGCCATTTCTGGAAAATCTCCTTAGTGGGCTTGAACAATATACATGGTATACAAAGAGGGGCAAACATCGCCAGAACAACAATTGCAAACATTGATGAGATATAAACTATCATTACCTGCCCGAATGCCGATATCATCAATATAACAATAAATACACCTGTTAAAAGCACTATAAGCCCTATACCACCTGATTGGGCGCTTTCAGTAAACATACCAACAGCTATTACAAATAGTGAAAATGATACACCTACTTCATAAGTCCCAGTTTTTTTGATATTTACCCTCTTTTTTTCGCAGGCATCTTTATCAGTGCCAACATTTATTTTCAGGTCAGTTAAAAAACAGAATGGGTCAGTTGCCATGTCCGCAAACGGGTTTTCTGGACCTGCAAATAGGTCATAGTCAAATTTTCTATTATCAACTGTTCCTATTGTTGTTTCTCTTTTTTCCCCTTCTGTTTCATAATATTGGCTGATTTTCTCTACAACAGGGTGGGCACCTAGAACATAACCAATTATACAATCTATTCTCTGCCATACATTATAGGTAACTGCAGTTCTTCCAGACATTTCTGGTTTATATGGCGGGTCTTCAGGATTCGTTGGCTTGTATTTAGTGTCCTTGGGTCCATAGCAAATTGCATTTTCTATTTCAGTGTAATTCTGCTGGGCATTCGCTGGAGGTGTAGCGCTGCCTGTTCCATTATCAGGGGTAACAGTAGCTTGCTCAGGTGGTTTAGTGGAGACTGCAAAAGTCGCGGCACTTGCAAATTCAGCCTGCGTACGAAGAAATATATTGAGAAAGGTTGTTACACTTACGGTATTATTGAATGTAAGTACTGCCACAGCAGTTGCAATAACAAAGAAAGCCTCCCTTCGTAAATTTTGTAGCCCGCCTGCTGCCATTTTAAAGCCAAATATCATTATATATAATACAACAGCAGCATTAGATGCCCCCACCAAGCCAGTATAAAGCCTGTTGAGGCTTGATTCCAGAACGCTGTAAGAGGTCATTCTGGTTACACACTTAACGATTTTATTCACAAGTCCTGGGTAGGCTTTGCAATCTTGTGACAATGTTTGGCTATAACCCTGTTCAGGGATAAAAATCAGTAAGAATAATACGGATATGTATATGAAATATTTCATTCAATTTCTAAAACTTTTTTACGGAAAATAGGCAGCCATACTTCAGGGTCATCGCCTACTTCTTCCCTTATTTTGTCTAGCAGCCTGATGGTGTTTGACCGTGCAGAAAGAACCTCAATAAATTCACCCATGCCATTTAGGTCTACTCTTGCAACGACTGAATCTTCATTTTGTTTTACCAGAAAAAATCTTGAGCCTGGGTCAGTATATTTTACAATTGCAAATTCACGATTTGAAAGGCGGAATACATCACGATACATTGAAGTTCCCTTCATGTTAGCGAGAAATATCTGGGTAGAGGTTTGCTGTACCAAAGTTTCTGATATTCTACTTTTTGCAACATCTTCAGGGCTTTGCGTTGCAAAAACCACCATGCCATTCAGCTTCCTTAATACTTTCAGCCAGTTCTTTATTTTTGGTGCGAATACTGGGTTATCAAGTAATGCCCATGCCTCATCCAGAACTATAATCGTAGGGGAGCCAGTCAGTGTAAGGTTTATTCTGTGGAAAATATATAATAGCACTGGCCCTAGGCAGTCTGGAACTTCAAGTATCGGCGCCATTTCAAAGCCATGAACTTTTTTTCCTGCAAATGAAAGCGAGTCCTCGTCATTATCAAATATTCCTGCCCTTGATTCACCACTATGCCATAATTTTATACGGCTAGCTATAGAGCCAGGTTTTTCAAGCCCTAGGAATGGAACAATATTCCTGAGCACCCTTTTTTCATAAGGCAATTTGTAATTACCATTTATTGCTTCTACAATTTTCTCCCTTTCTTCTGGTGTAAGCTCATATTTACCAGATCGGAAGAGCGTCG
>DQGZ01000085.1 GCA_003531345.1 Alphaproteobacteria bacterium
GAAAGACTTAAGCGTTTAGGGTTAATTTAGAAATATTTTTTGAATGAAAATTCTTCCAGTAATTTTATGTGGCGGTTCAGGAACAAGGTTGTGGCCACTTTCGCGGCAGGCAAAGCCAAAACAGTTCTTAAAGCTGGTTGATAATGAAACATTATTCTCAAAGGCAATTAAACTAATCTCTGATCCCGAGCATTTTTTAAAACCACTGATAATATCTAATGCTGAATTTCGTTTTGATGTGTTGCAGGAGCTTGAGATTAATGCAACCAGTGTGGAGAATATAATTCTTGAGCCAGCATCAAGGAATACGGCAGCAGCAATTGCAGCGGCCGCAAAATATACCAGTCAGAGAATTTCGGGTGATGTTATTATGCTGGTAATGCCTTCTGACCATATAATCCGCTCAAAAAATGACTTTCTGGAAAGTGTTTTTAATGCGAAATCCCTCGCTGAAAAAGGCTTCCTGACAACTTTCGGGGTTGTGCCAAAATCTCCTGAAACAGCCTATGGCTATATTCAAAAAAAAGATGATGAAGGGAGTATTAAGCGGTTCATTGAGAAGCCTGATATTAAAAAGGCAAAAACCCTCCTTAAAAATGGCAATTGTTACTGGAATTCTGGCATATTCTGTTTTTCTGCCGATGCTTATATCAATGAATTAAAAAAATTTGAGCCTGAAATATTAACCCACGTAACCTCTTCAATTACTCTGTCTCGTCAGGCGGAGGGGTTTAAATATCTCGATGAAGATAGTTTCAGAAAATGTAAAGACATATCAATTGATTATGCGGTTCTTGAAAAAACCAGCCTGATAAAACTTATAACCCTGCCAGCAACAGTTGGCTGGAATGATGTGGGAAGTTTCAATGCACTGCATGATGAAACTGAGCAGGATGAGCATGGTAATAGCATAATTGGTGATGTTATCGCTGAAAAAAGTAAAAATTGTTACCTGAGAAGTGATAAAGGTTTGCTGGTTGCAATTGGTTTAAAGGACATAATTGCAATTCAGGTGAATGATGTAACGTTGATAGCCAATAAAAAGGATGTTCAAAGCGTAAAGGATATTGTTATTATGATAAGGCAGCAGAACCGTACTGAACACCTTGCTCACCCACAGGTATTCAGGCCATGGGGCAGCTATGAGGAGATATTCATAGGTGAACAATTCAAGGTAAAATATATAGTTGTTAAGCCAGGCTCTTCAATATCACTGCAATATCACAATCACCGTGCTGAGCATTGGGTAATAGTTAAAGGGCGTGCAAAGGTTACTAATAATGGAGATGTAATCAAGCTTGATGCTAATCAGTCAACTTACATACCGCAGGGTAGCATACACAGAATAGAGAATGAAACAGATGAGCCACTTGAATTTATTGAAGTTCAAACAGGTGAAATACTTGAGGAGAAGGATATAGTAAGGCTAGAAGATAAATATAACAGGGCTCAAAAAAAAGCATGAAGTTACCATTCACACTTTCCCTGTATCTTAGTAGATATTTCCTTTTCTATCTGCTGGCTGTAATGAGCATATTTTTTGTGCTGATATTCTTTATTGATTCAATAGAGCTCCTTAGAAAAATTTCAGGTAAAAACTTGCCAATAAAAGTTATTTTTGAAATGGTCGTTCTCAAGCTGCCACTATTATTGCAGCAGATAATGCCCTTTGTGGTGCTTGTGGCATCCAGCCTTACATTCTCTAATTTTGCTAGAAAGTCTGAGCTGGTGGTTATTCGTGCTGCTGGTGTTTCAGGGTTGGAATTCTTATTGCCAGTTGCAATTTCTGCTTTTATTTTTGGCTTGCTGGTGGTCATTTTGGTTAACCCTCTCTCATCAGTTATGATAGCCCGCCATAAATTACTTGAAGATAAATATATAGAGCGAAAAAATACAAATAATTCCAGTAATTTTGAAATATCTGATTCGGGAATTTGGGTCAAACAGAAGGAGATATTCAACAAAGGTAATATAGACGAGGATGAGCTGGAAAAAAGCAATGACATTATCCTTCACGCAAAATATATGGTCAAACAGAATCTCGGTGAAAAAGAGGTTATATATTTCACAAAAGTAATGGTACTGGTATTCAACCCGCAAAGTGAGTTTCTATACAGGCTTGATTCTGAAGTTGCCTATCTGGAAGGTTCGGATTTTAGAATACCAAATCCTATAATAACCCTTGATAATGGCATAACGAAAAAGAAGCCAGAAATATTCCTATACACAAACCTGCTTACAAAAGACATTCAGGAAGGTTTTCCAGAGCCAGAGGCAATATCTTTCTGGAGTCTGCCCAGATATATTGAAAAAATATCCACCAGCGGCTTTTCTGCTATTGCACATAACCTTACCTTTCATAAAATATTTTCTTCCCCTGTGCTTTATTTTGCAATGTGCCTTATAGGTGCAGTGTTTTCCCTCCGCTCTGCTAGGTTCTTTAACCTTGGGTTTGGCGTTGCAATAACTATTCTGGTTGGCTTCGTAATTTATTTTGCATCAAATCTCGTCTTTTCATTGGGGCTTTCGGGAACTCTTCCCACAATAGTTGCTGCATGGGTTCCGGTACTTATAACCTTCCTCATTTCCCTTTTCCTAATAATCCACTATGAAGAAGCCTAACTTTGATTAATTAACCTGACTACGCTCATTTTATTTTGCTATAGCCTAACAATCACTGTGCTGGCGTTAGCGCAGTGGGTCTGTTTCGTGCGCTACGGCACTAATTCCAATGTATCTAAATTTTGCTTTGCAAAATTAGCGAAAGCGAATGGTGCTCCAACGCGGAGTAACCTCGAACCAAATAACAGAGTTTTTTGAATCAATCAACACTTTAGGAGAGGCGTTTTCCGCCCCTCCTACACTGAGAGATAAGATATTTGAATGGCAGCCGATTCTTCAGGCGGCGTAAATACACCAATATTATTTCAATTCTTTAGAGCTAGATGCAATTAACCTTATATTTCAATAGGTTAAAAATTATAAAATTTGTTAATAAAGTTTTAACCAATTTATGTTATAATCACCCATAAAATAGAAAGTTATCAATCAATTATTATGCTTTATGAATGGTGATATTTATAAAAAGATAGCAGA
>DQGZ01000242.1 GCA_003531345.1 Alphaproteobacteria bacterium
GCTGCAAAAATTCAATAAGTTAAAAATCTTCCTTGTAAAATTCATATTAACCTGTATATAGGGAAGTAGTGGTTTTAGCGTTTTTGTGATTTACAAAAAACTATTTCTCTAACAATAGGTTAGGGGAAAGTAAAGGCAAAAAGAAAAACAAATTTAACCCGCTTGAAGACTTGGTTCTAGCCATAAACAAAAGCGGTTATTAACAATTATGAATAATTATTTAGGAAATATTAAAAATGACCAAAAGAATATTAGTGGATGCTGTCCACCCAGAAGAGGTGCGCGTTGCAGTGGCAGAAGATTCAAGATTACTCGAATTTGAGTTTGAAACTTTTGAAAAGAAACAGATAAAAAATAACATTTACCTCGGCAAAATAACTAGGGTTGAGCCTTCTTTGCAGGCTTGCTTTGTTGAATATGGCGGTAACAAGCAAGGTTTCTTGCCATTTTCGGAGATACATTTTGACTATTACCAGATACCAACTGAAGATAAAGAAACCCTGCATAAGATGATAGAGGCTGAGCAGGCGCAGCAGGAGAAGCTTGAAGCTGAAAGAGAGCAGCAGGAGGCACAAAGAGAGGCTCAAAGGGAAGAATATAAAAAGCGAAAAGAGTTGCATGAGCAACAGAAGAGAGAGAGCTATAAGAGAGGACGTATTGAGATACCTGTGGGTTTTTCTGAAGCAGATCTTCCTGATCTCTTGAAAGCTGAAGAGCTTGCGAAACAATTCACTCTGGAAATTATGGGTGAAGAATATTACAATGAAAAATATGCAATCCTTCGCCCCATTCCAGAGATAAACGAAGTTGTGCCAGAGGTTGATGAGGAAGAAGATGAGGTGAATGCTGAGGAATCAAACATTTCCCGCATGGATTTTTACAAAAAATACAAGATACAGGAAGTTATAAAGAGGAATCAGGTCGTTTTGGTTCAGGTGCTTAAGGAAGAGCGTGGTAATAAAGGTGCCACCCTTTCAACTTACATGGCCTTAGCTGGAAGATATTGCGTATTTATGCCAAATACTGAAAAAGGTGGTGGTGTTTCACGCAGGATTTCAAGTTTTTCAGAGAGAAAAAGGATACGTGAAATAATAAAGTCATTTGAAATGCCAAAAGGTTCGAGCATCATTATCAGAACTGCGGGAATGGAGAGAGAGGAAGATGATATAAGGAAAGATTTCGAATATGTAAATTCTTTATGGAATAATATCCGCCAGCAGACCTTAAAATCATCTGCTCCAGCGATAATATATGAAGAAAGTGATATTGTAAAAAGAAGTATCCGTGACCTGTTTAAAGGAGATGTTTCTGAGGTAATTATTGAAGGTGAAACGGCATTTAAAAATGCCTATAATTTCATGGACTTGGTAGCTCCTAACCAGAAAGAAATGGTAAAACATTACACTGGAAAAATACCTGTATTCCAAAAATTCCGAATTGAGGAAAGGCTGGATGAACTTTACGACCATGAAGTGAAACTGGAAAGTGGGGGGTCAATAGTTATTACCCCAACTGAAGCTCTGGTTTCAATTGATGTGAACTCAGGTCGGGCTACAAAAGAGAGAAGCGTTGAAGATACTGCTCTTAAAACTAACGTTGAGGCAGCACGTGAAATCTCACGCCAGCTACGCCTGAGAGACCTTGCAGGGCTGATAGTTATAGACTTTATTGATATGCGTGAACTGCGGAATAAAAAAACCGTTGAACGTGAACTTAAAGACGCTCTTAAAAATGACCGTGCGAAGATACAAATAGGCAGGATAAGCGCATTTGGTTTACTTGAAATGTCACGCCAGCGTTTACACTCAAGCCTGATTGAATCATCTTCACAAGCCTGCCCTATGTGTCGTGGCGTTGGTGTTGTCCGCTCTACAGAATCTTTGGCGCTTAAGGCAATTCGCGCTATTGAAGCTGAGTCTGGCAAGAAATCTGTAGGTGAAATATATCTTCGTGCTTCTTCTGTGATAGCTAATATGATTAGAAATACAAGGAAGCGTGACATAGAAAATATTGAAAAAGCAGATAATGTAAAAATTATTCTGGAAGAAGAAATTTCAATGCTTCCGAATCAATATGAAATTTCTACTGAAAAATATACACGTTCTAATAATACCAATAATAGACCAAATTTTGAGCAAGCTTCAAAGCATAAGCACGCTCCTGAAAACCCAGATGATATTGATATTTCGCTTTATCAGGAAGAGCCTGCTGTAATTGTCAGAGAGAATGATGACAATAGGGGTAATATTGAAGGTAGTGAAGCTAGTCGCTATAATCGTAGAAATAATGGTGATACTGGTGAAAAAAGATACCATAAGGGTGGTGGCAAAAATCGTTATAAAGGCAGGCGAAATGGCTTTGATAAGGGGGATAACTACAAACGCAGGGAAAATAAGTATGGTGATGACAACCGTAACCAGAATTATGAGCAAAGAGACAGGAAAGATGGTATAGAAAACAATATTAAAAAATTTGAGCGTAATGACGGTGAAAAAAATAGCTTTACAAATCAGTCTGCGTCAGAAACTTTGAATAATTCATCTGAATCAGCAGATAAGTCAAAATCCAAACTTCTGGGCCTCTGGAAAAAGATAACAGGCTAGAATGGTGTGATAATAATTCAACCTAAGTGCCTAGGTTCTGTTGACATTTGAGTTTTGGAGTTGAATACAAAGTGTATAATAGTTAAAAAAACGGAGGTTTTATGACTAATAGGCACAGGCTTAAAGATGAGGAATGGCAAGCGATTAAGGATGTTTTGCTAGGCAAGGAAGGGGACAAGGGGGGCACGGCTCTGACAATAAATCTTTAGTGGTAGTTGCTAAAAAACAAACTAATCAAATATTCTGGTAGCAAGAAATATGGCTACTATTCAATATATTAAGTGGTTTAAGAAGCTAATCTACGCATAATATGCAAACAATAATCTTGCGCTTGCGGAGAATACTTGTTATAATCTACGCATATTATGCGGTAATTATATGTACATACACGAACTAAAAGACTGGCCAAATTTTACTTGGAATGAAAAAGAAGTATTGTCTATTTTATCAGAAGTAAGACATTTGCAAGGTAAGTTACTTGGTAAGATGGAGTCATTGGGTTTTAAATTACAAGAGGAAACTACCTTAAAAGCGCTTACACAAGATGTTTTAAAAACCAGTGAGATAGAAGGTGAAAAGCTTGATTATGATCAGGTTAGGTCGTCTATTGCTAAAAGAATGGGCATTAAAATTGATAAACCAAAGCATACGGACAGAAACATTGATGGCATTGTTGAGATTTTAATAGATGCAACTAGAAACTATGAAAAGCCAATCTCAGAAAAAAGATTATTTGCATGGCATCAGTCTTTATTTCCTTCAAAGGTAAAGGGCTTACAAAAAATAAACATCGGAAGCTGGCGCGGCAAAGAAAGTGGAGATATGCAAGTTGTTTCAGGACCACTAGGAAGGGAGAAAATTCACTTTGAAGCACCTTCATATAAAAGAATTAAAAAAGAAATGCAGCAATTTATAAAATGGGTTAACAGCAATACTGAATATGACTTGGTAATTAAATCCGCTATTGCTCATTTTTGGTTTGTAACCATCCATCCTTTTGATGATGGTAATGGCAGAATCTCAAGGGCTATTTCTGATATGTTATTAGCTAAATCTGAAGCAACTCATCAAAGATTTTACAGTATGTCTTCACAAATACAAATTAGAAGAAATAGCTATTATAAAATTTTGGAGAAATGCCAAAAGGGTAAGTTGGATATTACAGCTTGGATAAAGTGGTATTTAGAATGTTTAAAAGACGCAATTAAATCTTCAGATAATCTTTCTGGTAATATTCTAGTTAAAGCAAATTTCTGGCAAAAAAATGGAGATGTTATAATTAATGAACGCCAGAGAAAAATTATGAATTTGCTTTTAGATGGATTTGAAGGGAAACTAACCTCATCAAAATATGCCAAAATATGTAAGGTTTCACAAGATACGGCAATTAGAGATATAAATGATTTGATTAACAAAAAACTTCTTATATCAAGCAAAAGTGGAGGCAGAAGCACTAATTATATACCTGCTGCTAGTTAGTAATTTTTAATATTTCTCTCTTAAAAGCTGGTCATAAGATTTTGCTAATCTATAATAAATTCTGGAAGGTTTTTCTCTGATATAACTTTCTTAAACTCATTTTCATTCATGGCTTGAGATTCGGTGCAATCAGTGCCATATTCGCAAACAAAATAATATAGTTCATTTGCTAAACCTTTGCGGAACCCGTAAATAAAATTCTTAGCTGAATGACTTCCCCTAACTTTATCATCGCCTTGCGTTCTCCATGTATATACTCTCTCAACTCCATCTGGAAGATTTTCTTTGTTTTTTATACTTAATATCCCTTTTAATGAACTATCAATTAATTTTAATAATTTGGCCTCAGATAGTAGTCCGTAGTCTACTTAGCAACACTTAAGGAAGACATTACTTTTTTGAGTGATAAATTAAATAATCTGTATCAAATTTACGCTAAACTCAATCACCAGTTGTTTTATTACAACTCTCTAAAGTCTTTATTTTAGTATAAAGTAAATTTTATCAATTTCCGTTATCAGTTTTTTGCCGAATTTGTTAGCCTGCGTTAGTTGATTTTAATCAAAACATTTGTTTTCACTATGAAGCTTTCAATTAAAATTCCTTTATTAATTATCATCTTCGCATTTTTAACTGCCGCTGGGGTTTCTTATGTTAGCTACAAAAGCACTGCTGAAAAATTAAATGAGCAGAATAGAGGTAGTTTATTTGCTATGATGGAGAATAAATCAAATGAACTTACTCAATATCTAAACTCTCTTGAAAAAGACTTACACTTTTTTGCTGACTTAAACTCAACTAAAGAGGCTTTGATTAAATTTAATAAGGCGTTCAAAAAAATTGAAAATAGCCCTAAAGAGGTTTTACAGAAATTGTATATAACTGAAAACTCAAACCCACTTGGGCAAAAACACAAATTAGATTATGCCACTGATGGTTCAAAATACTCTGAACTTCACAAGAAAAACCACCCTTGGATTAGAAAATTTTTAGAAGAAAAAGGTTATTATGATGTTTTTTTAATAAACCTTGAGGGTGATGTAGTTTATACAGTATTTAAGGAGCTTGATTATGCAACAAATTTAAATTCAGGCGAATGGAAAGATAGTGATCTAGGAAACGCATTTAGAGCGGCATTAAAAGGTGGTGATGAAGATGTTCACTTCTTTGATTTCAAACCTTATGCACCATCAGCTAATGCGCCTGCTAGTTTTATATCAAAGCAAATAGTGGGTGATGATGGTGAGGTAATGGGTGTTTTAGTTTTCCAGATGCCAGTTGATAATTTAAACGCAATTTTCTCTAGCACTTCTGGTTTAGGTGAAACTGGTGAAATTTGTTTATATGGTGCTGATTATTTAATGAGGAATAATTCAAGATTTTCAAAAGAAGGGGAAACAAGTATTTTGCAAAGAAAATGGGAAGTTGACCATATTGATGAATCAGTTAACGAAGGTGAAGCTGATTATCAGGTTGGCCCTAATTATGATGGCAAAGAAGTGATGTTAGCCCACGCACCTTTTGAGTGGAAGGGAACAAAATATGCAATGATTACAACCCAAGCAATTGAAGAGTTTGAAAAGCCATTATATGAGCTGAAAGAGCAAGTTATCCGTGATACTGTAATTGCGCTAATGATATGTGGTGTACTAGGTTTTATTATTTCATACCCAACATCAAGAAGAATTAGAGCATTGGCGAGTTCAGTAACAGAAATTTCAAAAGGTATTGATACTCAGGTTGCTGGCATAAATGCAAAAGATGAGTTGGGAGAGATTGCCCGCAATTTAACGCAAATAAATGATATCGGTAAAGCCTCTCTTCGTGTAAAATCAGCTTTAGATAATACCTCAACGGGAATGATGATGAGTGATAATGATTTAAATATCATTTATATGAACAAGGCTGTTGATAAGTTGCTTAAAGATAGCGAATCTGAAATTAAAAAATCATTACCACAATTTAATGCAAATGAGCTGATGGGTAAAAAGATTGATTTCTTCCATAAAAATCCATCACATCAGCATAATGTTCTTGCAAAAATGGGTGATGAACATAAGGGAACAATTAATCTCGGTGCGAAGATATTTGACCTTACAATCAACAGGGTTAAAAATGTTAAAAATGAAAATATCGGTTTTGCAGTTCAATGGGCTGATGTAACTGAAAAAAGAAATCAAGAAAAAGCGGAAGCTAAAATGCAGGAAGAGATAGCGGAAATTGTTACTGCCGCTTCACAAGGTGATTTTACGAGGAAACTTGAAACTTCAGGTAGATCTGGCTTCTTCCTTAAACTTTGCGAGGGAATGAACACTATTAATGAGGTTAGCAATCGTGGATTGTCTGAAATTAACAATGTTGTTCAGGCTCTTTCAAATGGGGATTTAACAAGAACAATAAAAGGTGATTATGAGGGTATGTTTGCTGAAATTAAGGAATCAGTGAATAATACAATTCATAAGTTAAAACAAATTACATCTGAAATTAAAGATGCGGCTCGTAGCGTTTCTGGTTCTGCTGGTGAAATTTCATCTGCTAGCGGTGATTTATCTCGTAGAACTGAAAGCCAAGCCTCTACACTAGAAGAAACCGCCGCATCAATGGAGCAGATAACTGGTGCAGTAACCCAGAACACTAAAAATGCAAGAGATGCTAACCAGTTTGCATCTGAGGCAACATCTATTGCACAGGAAGGTGGTGAGGTGGTTAAAAAAGTGGTTGGTGCAATGGGTAAAATTACTGAAAGCTCCACTAAGATTGCAGATATTATATCAGTGATTGATGAAATAGCATTCCAAACTAACCTACTTGCGCTTAACGCCGCAGTTGAGGCGGCTAGAGCGGGTGATGCAGGTAAAGGGTTTGCCGTAGTTGCTGATGAGGTTCGTTCACTTGCGGGGCGTTCGGCTCAGGCATCAAAGGAGATAAAGGGGCTTATCCAACAATCAGTAACTCAGGTGAAAGACGGCTCAACTTTAGTTGATAAAGCTGGAGCAACATTAGAGCAGGTAGTTACAAGTTTTAACAAGCTTGCTGGCCTTATATCTGATATTTCCAATGCTTCGGAAGAACAATCTACTGGAATAAATGAAATTAATTCCGCAGTTTCACAGATGGACGCAACCACTCAGGAAAATGCCGCAATGGTTGAAGAAAACACGGCGGCGGCAGAAACTTTAACCCAGTTAGCAAGCGATTTAATGAGTCTGGTTAACTTCTTCAAGTCTGATGATGAGGGAAGCAGCTACTATGAGTCAAAACCGCTAAAGAAAGTTAGTGGCAGAGAGAGTAAAAAGATAAGTAGCCATTCTGACCCTAAGCCAGTACTTAAGTCTAAGCAAAAAACTACTCAGGTAGCTACAAGTGAAGGTTGGGAAGAATTCTGATAATAACCACGCCCTTTTTTTACAACACAAAAAAGGGAGGCAAAGTTTAAGTAGGGGAGGTTAGTCTGTTTTTTCTATCTCCATCAAATACTTAATAGACTCATCAGGTAAATCAGTGATAGGAGTAGAAGTCTGCCAAACTAACTCATGTTGGGTTTTCATCATTTCTACCATTTCTTTACTTTCAATTAACACACCATATCCTTCTTTTTTAGAGGAAATAAATGCAATTTTATTGGCATACATCCAATAGCCCATAGCGAATTTGATAGATTTTGGGGTAACCCTTATCTCTCTTTTAAACTCTGACCCAAATCCAAGATATGGATATTGTT
>DQGZ01000080.1 GCA_003531345.1 Alphaproteobacteria bacterium
AAACCACAGGGTTCTCAACAACTTTTACAAACAGAGTGCTATCTTCAATATTAAGCGTAAGGTCTTTGAATAAGCCTGTTTCAAACGTTCTTCTGAAAGCTTCGTCAAGCTCATCTTTACTTACATTCTGACCTTTTGAAACCGCTAAAAAAGCTTCAATAGTTGATGATTCAACCCTTTGGTTGCCATCAATGACAATTTTGTTAACTGTTATTGCATTTGCATCAGATGCAAAAATTAAAAAAGACGAAATAACAAAAATAAGCTTTTTCATTAGATAATTAAATTTAGATGGTAATTTAAAAAACATTAAAGTGCTTCAAGTCATTGAAGGTGGCAAAAAGCATCAATGTTATGAGAAGTGCAAACCCAAACCTGAACATATATTCCTGAACTTTTTCAGAAATGGGCTTTCCTCGTACCCCTTCTATAAGGTAAAAGAATAAATGTCCACCATCTAGCATTGGTATAGGAAATAAATTTATTAAACCAAGGTTAAGCGACAATATGGCTATGAACCAGAGGACGGTTCTAAAGCCCTGCTCTACTGACTTTGCGGAGTAGTCAGCTATCCTTAAAATCCCACTTATCTGGTCTGCTGGGCGCTCCCCCGTTATCATCTGCCCTACAGCTTGAAGCGTTTTGTATGAAAGATCGTAGCATTGGTAAACAGCGTAAGTAATTGACTCAGTTAAACCCATTTCTTTATAACTTACCTTATCAGATATAACACCGATAACCCCTACCTCAACCTTATTACCAAAAATATCATTAGTTTTCTGGGATTCAGGGGTGATTTTCATTTCAGTTACCTGACCCGCCCTTTTATATTTCAGGTCAATTTCAATATTTGGGTGCATTGAAACTATCCCTCTAAGATCTTCAAAAGATGAAACGCTTTTTCCATCAATCTCGGTTATTATGTCCCCTTTTTTTAACCCAGCTGCTTGCGCTACACCATTTTTTACCAGCTTTGAAATTACTGGCTCTGTTACTGGCCTTCCATAAGATAAGAAAAATATAGCAAGTATTACTGCAGTTAATATGTAATTAGCCGCAGGACCAGCCAATACTATCAAAAACCGCTGATATAATGGCTTATAATGGAATGCCTGGCTTTTTTCTTCAGCGGACATTTCCTTTATTTTTGTTTTATCTGGCGTTGATGCTGCATCACTGTCACCAAACATTTTTACGTAACCACCCAGAGGTATCAGGCTGAAAGACCATCTTGTGCCATGTTTATCATTCCAGCCAAAAATCTCCTTACCAAAGCCAATTGAAAAAGTTTCAATTTTCACTCCAAATCTTCTTGCAACCCAGAAATGACCAAATTCATGAATGAAAACGATGAAGGAGATTATAAAGATAAAAGCAACGAAGTAATTACTTACAAAGCTGAGTATTGTTGAAAAATCCATATATAGTTATTTAAAATTTAACTTACTCTATATTCTTACTGATAAGCTGAAGAGCAAGTTTTCTTGAAGTTTCATCAATTAAAAATACCTCATCAATATCAGATACGGAACTATTACCAGATGAAATAACCTCGTCAATCACCATTTCAACTATATAAGGTATTTGGGTAAACCTTATCAGACCTTTTAAAAAACTTTCTACCGCAATTTCATTGGCGCTGTTAAGCGCTATGCAGGCTTTCTGACCGATGTTCAGCGCTTCCCTAGAGAGTTTTATGGCAGGGAATTTTTCATGATCAGGCTCTTCGAAATTCAATCTCCCGATCTTAGCCAGATTTACCCTGTTTGAATTATTTTTCAGCCTTTCTGGATGGTTCAATGCAAATGATATTGGTATCTTCATGTCTGGACTTGCCATTCCTGCTAATATTGAGCCGTCATTATATTGTACCAGCCCATGAATTATTGATTCTGGATGAACCAGAATTTTTACCCTCTCTTTTTCTACTCCGAACAGATAATATGCCTCAATAACTTCCAGCCCTTTATTCATCATAGTTGCACTATCAACAGATATTTTTTCACCCATTTTCCAGTTAGGATGGTTAACAGCCATCTCCTTTGTTACTTTTGAGAATTCTGCTTTGTTTAAACTCCTGAAAGGTCCACCTGATGCAGTGAGAATTATTTTCTCAACATTCTCCTTTCTGTCAAAATCAAATATCTGGTATATTGCATTATGCTCAGAATCAATAGGAATGAGTTGTGAGTTATTTTTTTTGACCTCGTTTATCATCATGTCTCCAGCGCAAACAAGACACTCTTTATTTGCCAGCCCAATTTTATTACCAGATGATATGGCTTTAAGCGTTGGCTTTAATGCACAAAAACCTACAGCGCCAGATATATAAATATCAACTTTTTCGCAAGAGGCATCTAATGTTGCGGCTTCTCCAGCTGAAATATTTATATTGGTGTTCTTTAGCTGTTCTTTTAGATCATTATATTTTGTGTGGTCGTATATTATTGCAGTTTTTGCCTTTAGTTCAATTGCAGTTTTTGCCAATAAAGAAGTATTTTGATGTGAAATAACGGTTTCAACTTCAAACTTGTCAGGGTTATTTAATATAAGCTCTTTTGTATTCTGACCGATTGTACCAGTTGCCCCAAGTATTGTGACTTTTTTTTTCATCAGCGGGCAAGGTTATGAATTGATTCCCATATCAACTGGTAACTATTAGCAATTATATAAATCCCCAGTACGTTAAGTACCATCAATAATCCATCAAGCCTGTCCAACAAACCGCCATGACCAGGAATTATAGCTCCAGAATCCTTAACACCGAATTTTCTTTTCATATAACTTTCCAGCAGGTCACCTAATACTGAAAAGATTGATATAGTAAGAAATATTACTAGAAAAAGGTACACATCATTACCTTTGAAGGGATAAAAGTGATTAATGGTAAAAAACAGGATAACAGTTGCAAACAGAGCGCCAAAAAAACCAGACCAAGTTTTATTAGGGCTAATTTTAGCAGCTAGTTTAGGACCACCAAAAGTTTTTCCAACAAAATAGGCAGATATATCAGATGCCCATACAATAAAAATTATGGTCAATAAAACCAGCGGATAGGCATCTGAGCCTTCACTTATGCTAAACCTGTATCTTTCCAAAACCACTAAGGTTACAACCGCCAGAGTTATATATATAAGGCCTGCAATGAACCATACTATCCTGTAATTTGCTTTACTGGTAAGGTTTGCCCACTCATAAAGCATTATAAGATAAGCCATTAATACGCATATAAAAAATGGTACACCACCAGTGATTATCAGGTATAAAACTACGGGTGCTAAAATAATTGCTGCTATAAATCTTTTTAATAGATTAGACATTATATCTTAAAATTATTATAACTATATTTAGATGTAATATCGCCGAAACTTAGTTAAAACGTTTATTTATGCAACTTTTATCTTTCTTTCTGGAAAATTTGTTCTTTTACCTGAACTTTCCTATGCCAGCTGAAATATGTAGTGACTCTGAGTCGCTTAAAAATTCCTGCATAGCTATCACTGCATTCAGTTTTTTATATTTTTTGGTCGCGTTAGCATTATTGTTATTTTTTTCCTTTAAACCAAAAAATCTTATAAAAAAAACGTTATTTTTAATTGCCAGCGTTATTGCCCTATTTCTATTTGCAGACTTGGCTCTTAAACAGTTAACCCACCCAAACACCTGGGGGTTGGATCTTTTTATAATAAGCTATTATTTCTGGTGCTTTTTAGTGATAACTGTTTTTGTATTTGCCCTGCTTTTCCCCTACAGGCAAAAGATGGTTATTATAGCGTTGTTAGGCATAACACTGGTGCTTACAGTATTTTTTGGCTTCTGGGGACGGGGAACAGAAGAAATGTTAAGCCCTATTTTTGGTTTATTCTTTTATGAAAAAACCTTCAGCTCATTTACTATGGGCTTTACTTATAAGCTGGT
Source organism: Alphaproteobacteria bacterium (assembly GCA_003531345.1). GTDB lineage: Bacteria > Pseudomonadota > Alphaproteobacteria > Rickettsiales > UBA8987 > UBA8987. The sequence goes on from DQGZ01000080.1 coordinate 3,919, forward strand.
TGTATTTACCCTATTATCTGCTTTTGTATATTCTTTGGTTTTTCAGGCTATTTACTGGGTTCAAACCTCTAATGTAGACATAAAGCTATTTTTTCAACCATATTATTCGGCATTAAAATTCATGCCCATTCTTCTTGTTCCAACACTGTCTTACTTTATTGGCTCTTATGTAAATGAAAGGGATGTATCAGCAGCAAAATCCTTTATCTGGCAGGTGAAAAGTAAAACCGATAAATATTACCTTGAGAATGGTGAATACCCAAGGGTTATAGAGGCTTTCATCAACAGCAAGGAAACTGAAACACCATGGCTGTTGAAGCGTCATGAGTATTTTTCCTATGATATACCTGGGACCTATTATTTCAGCCGTGCGGATAAATATTGTTTTATTTTCCAGAACCCTAACAAGGATTTTGGTTATTATTCAATAACCAGTACCCGTGACTGGAGATATATAGAAGAAAAAGATTCTTTTGATAATCTTTATCTGGAATTATGTGATGAAACCCAGAACTCAAGTGAAGACCTGATAGCAGGGAGAATGGGGCTTGAAGGCACTAATGACTTTTTAGGGGAGTTGGGAATTGAAATGAACAAACATATAGTTCCAGCAATTTCACGGGAGACTGATAGAATATTACACAATAAAATTATTGATTACGGTAAGACGCAGGACCCAACTATTTTTAAATATTATGGAAACTCCCCCAAGGAGATAAGGAAGATATATGACCAGCCAGATGATATTCCAGCAGCAGAAGATATAAAATAATAATTATAACTTGCCAACTTTTTCTTGATTCTTTTTCCTCTCATCTTCTGTTAGGCTTATCATGCCTTTCATAGCTAAATAACCTTCATCAGAAGCAGCATCATCAGAAACAAACTCTGTTACGAATTCCTTTAAGCCTAGAACTTTACCGATATGCTCCCCTTTAACATAAATATATAATGAACGTGAGATAGGATATTTTGCAGCGGCAATCTCTTCAAAAGTAGGGGTTATGCCATCAATTTTACTGCCTTGCAATTCGTCCTGATTTTCCTCAAGGAATGAATAACCAAATATGCCAAGTGCGTTTTCATTATTCTTTAATTTTTGAACTATCAGATTATCATTTTCACCGCTTTCGATATATTCACCATCTTCCCTGATCTGATGACACTCTTTTTTTCGTGTATCATCATCACTGTAAGCGGCTTTGAACTCTGGCAGGTCAACACAGGCCTTTTCCATCACTATCTCAACAAAGGCATCACGTGTACCAGATGTTGGTGGCGGACCATAAACTTCAATTTTTTTATCAGCAAGCTTGGAATCTATATCAGACCATTTTTTATACGGGTTAAGTTCCAGCCTACCCTTTACTGGAACATATTTTGCCAGCGCAAGAAACACCTGCTTTTCGGTAAGGTCATATTCTTTACTATTTTTAGAATTTGCAAGAACTATACCATCATAACCTATTTTGAATTCATTAATTGATTTAACACCATTAGTTGCACAGAACTCAATTTCAGATTGCTTTATCTCCCTAGACGCATTTGAAATATCAGGCGTTTTTTCACCCACGCCAGAGCAGAATAATTTAAACCCTCCGCCAGTACCAGTTGACTCAACTATTGGCGTCCTGAAGTCAGTTTTAGTGCCGAATTCCTCTGCTACCACTGTTGCAAATGGATACACAGTTGAAGAACCGACTATACGAATTTGATCTCGCGCAGAAGCAGAGAAAGACATTGTTAAAACAGCAAGAGAAAGAAGAATTTTTTTCATTTTTTCCTTAAGTTTAATTGTAGGCGTCTTGTACCATATCAACCAAACACTTGCAATACAAATAGTAGTTAGTATTAGTGTTTAGTATCAGTGTTTAACTTACCACTGATATAAACACTTAAACTTTGAACATTATGGCAAAAAGAAATAAAATAGCTCTTGTGGGCGCAGGGAATATCGGCGGAACATTGGCTCACCTTATCGGTTTGAAAGACCTTGGCGATATAGTTTTGCTTGATATAAATGAAGGTATACCACAGGGCAAAGCGCTTGATATTGCACAAAGCTCAACAGTGGACAGGTTTGATTCCACAATTTTAGGTACTCAGAATTATGCGGATATAAAAGGGGCGGATGTTGTTATAGTAACAGCAGGAATTGCCAGAAAACCAGGAATGAGCCGTGATGACCTGATAGAAATAAATACTAAGGTTATTTCAACAGTAGCAGAAGGTATAAAAAATAATGCACCTGATGCCTTTGTTATAGTGATAACCAACCCGCTTGATGCAATGGTTGCGGTAATGCAGCAGAAAACTGGCTTTGCACCCAACAAGGTTGTTGGAATGGCAGGTGTACTTGATTCTGCACGTTTCAGGCTATTCCTTGCGGAAGAATTCAAAGTAAGTGTTGAAGACGTTACTGCCTTCGTACTAGGCGGTCATGGTGACACAATGGTTCCTTCCACACGTTATTCCACAGTAGCGGGAATTCCACTGCCTGACCTGATAAAAATGGGCTGGACAACACAGGAACGCCTAGACAAAATGGTTCAAAGAACCCGTGATGGCGGTGCAGAAATAGTTGGTTTGCTCAAAACTGGTTCAGCATATTATGCCCCTGCAACATCAGCAATTGCAATGGCTGAGAGCTATCTTAAGGATAAAAAACGTGTGCTTCCCTGTGCAGCTTACCTGAACGGTGAATATGGCGTTAAAGGCTTATATATTGGCGTGCCTTGCATCATCGGTAAAGGCGGCGTTGAAAAAATAGTTGAAATTCAATTAGATAGCGTAGAAAAGGCAATGTTTGACAAATCAGTAGAAGCTGTAAAAAGCCTGTGCGCTGCTGCAAAAATATAAACAATACGTTAACAGTTGTTTAACTATTTTCTGCTAGGTTTTGTTATGTAAGAAGCAAATTTTCATACAATGGTCAGAACAGTGGAAATAAGAAAATACAGTCTGGATATACAAAACTATGAAAGTGTTATGGGTGCTATTAAAGCTTCTTATGACTCACTTGATGAAGATGCTAAATCTGAGATAGATGATCGGCTTAATGATTTTATGAATCAAAATTTTGATGAAGACATTAAATCAGCGGTCAATGAAATCATGAAACAAAAGGGGGGGATTGCAGAACTCGACCTACGAGAAGACTATTTATCGGAACATTCACTTTTACTTGAACATATATGGTTCAAACACTCAGAAATGGATCCATATATTGCTATAAATAAATTCAATGAGATATTTGACAGAAAAATAAAATTAGGGTTTGTTGAACTGGAGAAAAGAAACGACAATGACTGGGCAAGCCAATTTTCAAAAGATGCCACTAAAATTGCCTTTTATGTTAAAGGAAGTAGGACTCAATGTTTAAATATCTATGATGGCAAGTTGAAAGAACCTTCAGAATTATACGATATAAAACTAAAAGACCCGCTGGTTATTGACAAGTCGAATATTTTTCAGTTTTTAAATAAAAAGCTTGGTGAGGTGTGGATAGACGCTGGCAAGAGAGATATAGTATTTTGCGGCGATATTGATCTTAAAGGGAGTAGTTTAAGAATAAACTTTGATGGTAGAAGATGTGTATTTGAGGAAGATTGTCATATACATAATATGCAATATTTTTCTGCGAATGGCACTGGAAAAAGCAGCTTACTTTTTGGCGAAAACTCAAGGTTAGAAATAAGTGACCCTGCTCTAGGAGGAATTACTGCACATAACATATTCCAACAGAAAAATTCTGAAATTAATATAAAAGCACCAACTCAAAACAGTATTAATTTATTTAAGATAACCGCATGGTGTACAGAAAATACGCCAGCGATAATATATTTAAATGGCACTGTGAAATTTCTTGGGGCGCTTGATATATCAGCTTATGGAACAAATAAACAACCGATAATTCTTATTGGAGAAAACTCTAAATTAACTGTAAATAGCTTTTATTCTTATTCTGATAAATTTTATTTCGCTGGTGATAATATTCCCGAAGGTTGTAAAAAACTATATAGTACAGGGAGTAGGTTCGAAAAAGCTAATGAAGCTATAATTCAAACTACAAAACGTATTTTCGAAGAAAATTTCTTAAAAAACAAACAACCTGTTTTATCAAGGTAAACTCTTAACGCCTATTCGGTCTTAGCTGGTATTT
>DQGZ01000090.1 GCA_003531345.1 Alphaproteobacteria bacterium
TTATAAGTAGATGCTATTTATAATGTGACGACACTATCTAAATCTTCTGACCAGTTTTTTCCCAGTCTTTAAGAAAGTTTTGTAAGCCAATGTCAGTTAATGGGTGCTTTACCAGCTGCTTGATAGTTGAAGGTGGAATAGTGCAAACATCAGCCCCAAGCTTGCCAGCCTGAATAACATGCACAGGGTGGCGCACCGATGCTACTAATATTTCCGTTTTAAAATTCTCATAATTGTCATATATCTGCCTTATATCTGCTATCAGCTCCATGCCGTCAAAGCCGATGTCGTCATGCCTGCCTACGAAAGGTGAAATATAAGTAGCGCCAGCTTTTGCTACCAGAATGGCCTGTGCCGCTGAGAAACACAAAGTTACGTTGGTTTTTATTCCTTCGTTGGAGAATGTTTTGGTCGCTTTTATTCCTTCCAAGGTAAGTGGTAATTTTATAACTACATTACTTGCCAGTTTTGCCAATTTCTTCCCTTCATCAACCATTCCTTTATAATCAGTGGCAACAACTTCCGCACTAACAGGCAGCCCAGGCAGCATATCACATATTTCTTTAACCACCTCCTTGAAATCACGCCCTGATTTTGCTATAAGTGATGGGTTGGTGGTAACGCCATCAAGAAAACCCGTTTCCTTAAGCTCCTTAATTTCATTTACATCTGCCGTATCAACAAAAAATTTCATATATTTTCCTAAAAATTATTTTTTTGACTTTATAAATACAAATTTACAGTTAGTGAATAGAAAAGTTAAAATATAAATAAAACTTCTAAATTATGAAAAAAATTATTTTATTCGCAATCTTACTAATGGCTGCTGCTTCAGTTTCTTCATGCAATACTGTTTCAGGCATGGGCAGGGATATTGAGAGCCTAGGCAGGGGTATGCAGAAATCATCTAATTAGGGTTGAAAAGCTCTAATTTTGCACCATATTGTTAATTGAGTTCTTAGTTTCTAGTTTTTAGTTCTAAGTTCTTAATGATTGCTAACAACTCATAACTTAGAACTAACAAAAATGAATAATTTCGGTAAAAATATACTTATCTGGATAGTTATAATAATAGCCATAGGTACGGTATACGACTTCATGGCGCAGGACGAGCGCAAGGCAACCCTTGCATTCTCAGACTTTCTTGCTTCTGTTGAAAAGGGCAACGTACGTGAAGTTCGAATACAGGATAACAATATTTCAGGAACATACACAGACGGAACACCTTTTTCCACATTTACGCCAAATTACCCTAATCTTATTGATAAGCTTAATGCCCATAATGTACGCATTGATGCTGAGCCGCGAGACCAGTCAGGCGGTTTTTTGATGAACCTTATAGCTTCTGCTTTCCCTATTTTATTACTGGTAGGTTTATGGTTCTTGATGATGCGCCAGATGGGCGGTGGTAAGAATGGCGCTGGTGGTGCATTTGGTTTCGGGCGCTCTAAAGCACGCATGCTTTCGGAAAAAGATGGGGTGATTAAATTTAATGATGTTGCAGGCATTGATGAGGCAAAGGAAGAAGTGCAGGAGATAGTTGATTTCCTGAAAGACCCACACAAATTCACCGCCCTTGGTGGCAAAATACCAAAAGGCGTGTTGCTTTCTGGTAACCCGGGAACTGGAAAAACCCTGCTTGCAAGAGCAATAGCGGGGGAGGCTGGCGTTCCATTTTTTACCATTTCTGGCTCTGACTTTGTAGAGATGTTTGTTGGTGTTGGCGCAAGCCGTGTACGGGATATGTTCGCAGAAGCCCGCAAACATGCGCCATGTATAGTGTTCATTGATGAGATAGATGCAGTGGGCAGACATCGTGGTGCAGGAACTGGTGGTGGCAATGATGAGCGTGAGCAGACCTTAAACCAGCTTCTAGTTGAGATGGACGGCTTCCAGCCACATGAAGGTATAATAATAATTGCCGCAACCAACCGTCCAGACGTACTTGACCCAGCACTACTCCGCCCAGGCCGTTTTGATAGGCAGGTAGTAGTTGGCTTGCCAGATGTGCAGGGCAGGGAGAAGATACTTAATATTCACTTGAAAAAAATACCAGTAGCGCCTGATGTTGATACATCCGTTATTGCCCGTGGAACGCCAGGTTTTAGCGGTGCTGACCTTGCAAACTTATGTAATGAAGCTGCACTGATTGCAGCTCGCAGGGATAAAAAAGTGGTAACTATGCGTGAGATGGAATATGCCAAGGATAAAGTGATGATGGGTGTTGAAAGAAAATCCATGGTGATGGATGAAGAAGAGAAGAAGCTAACCGCTTACCATGAGGCTGGTCATGCAATAGTAGGAGTATATTCTGAAGGTTGTGACCCCATCCATAAAGCAACAATAATTCCACGTGGCAGGGCGCTAGGTATGGTGATGCGCCTTCCTGAGAAGGACAGATATTCAATGACCCGCCAGAAAATGAAAGCGGATATGGCAATGGCAATGGGTGGCAGGGTAGCTGAGGAGCTTATTTTTGGTTATGAAAAAGTTACCAGCGGCGCTTCCAGCGATATTCAATATGTTTCGAATCTGGCTCGCTCCATGGTTAAAAAATGGGGTATGAGTGATGTAGTAGGGCCAGTTTTCCATGGTGATGATAATGAAAACCCGTTCCTTGGTTATTCACTTGGTAAAAAAGATGGCGTATCAGAAGATACTTTGAATAAAATTGATGACGAGGTGAAAATATTGATAAGTGAAGCGCATGACAGGGCAAAAAGAATACTGGAAGAAAATATTGATAAGCTTCACATGCTTGCAAAGTCACTTCTGGAGCATGAAACCCTTACAGGTGATGAAATTAAAGACGTAATGGACGGAAAGGATGTAGACAAGAAGTTCAGCTCAAAGGCAGATAATGGCAAGCGTAAAAAATCATCATTTGAAATTGGTGGTAATGATAATGCCAGTGGCAGTCAGCCCATAATTCCACCATCTGCTGCACCTCAAGGCGCTTAGATTTTTGTTGGGCATGATATTGTATTGTTGGTGCGGCTTACAAAAGGGTAATTACACTGGCTCTTCAAGAATAGCGGCGATGTAGCAGTTCTCGCTAGCTGTTGAAACGTTATATGTTGCTTCAATATCATTAAAAATTTCTTGAGTGCTATCAACACACTCTCCACGAGCTGAGGCGATTATATTACCTGCATTTGGCTTTCCATCATCAATTTTTGCGTCTATTATCTGTGCGCTGGTTGGTGTAAGGGTGGCTCCACTAGGTATGCCATCGGCAATTATTGAATTTACCGACAACATATTTGCCCTGACGCCAAGTCCTTTACCACTTTCACAATATCCCAGCCCCAGATCTTCATCAGTAGTGTGAGCCAGATAATAACATACTTTGCGCCAGGTGTTTGCTACAAAAGTTGCGCCATCAATATTCGTTTTAGGTAAATTTGTACCTATTACCAGCGGGGCAGTTAAGCTGCCTGTAAGGTTCTGGTTATATAATTTTGCCAGATATAAGTGCCGCCAGAACATAAGATATTCCCTATGTGTTCCTGCCATGTCGTAAGTATCTCTGAGGTCTTTGTCACCATTGCCGTTACAATCTTCTGCGGCGGCAGCGCAGTCAGTGCTAAAATAGCTGAAGGCGTTTTTATCATCCCCAGGGGTCTGGTTATATTTTTGTTTATATTCATTATAAGCGGTCTGAACTTTCTGCATCTCCGCTGCCATGCCGTTTAACCTGCTTACCTCTATCATGTCCTGTGCAAGCATCACCCCACCAATTATAAAACCAATTACTACCATAGAGATGGCAAGCTCTATCAGCGTAAACCCCTTTAAATTTTTTTTATTTTGCATATAATCTTAAGTTAGATAAACGATGCAATTATACAAATATATGAGGTTGAAATAAATTTAATTATGTCTGTTGATGATAATATTAAGGTTTTTGTTCTAAGTAGTGGCGTTGTAGTAATTGAAACAGGAGGAACTTTCAGTGCCGAAAAATATGATGACATCTATAGCCCGCCAAATACTGCCAATATATTAAGTGAAAGCCCGCTCCCTAGTGTGCTTAATGAATTGGGTTTAGGATTTACTGAGCAATATGATATTACTCAGGTAAAAAGGCAGGACAGTAAGCTCTTCTCAGTAAGTGATCTTCAAATTATCTATGAGCATTTAAAAGAAAAAATTTTTAAGAATGTGGTTATTATTCATGGCACGGATGCTTTAATAGATAATACAAATTTATTTCAGCATATAATTGATACTGACCATAAAAATAACTTTGAACCCAATATAGTGTTTACTGGCGCTTATATACCGATTGCTAATGGGTTTGACCAAACAGACGGGTTAAATAACCTGAAATTAGCGATAGAGATTGCAGGTAAAAAAACAAAAGAATATTGTTCTCTTGTTTTAAATGGTAAAGATTATGATAATCCGAAAGGGTTGGAAAAACGCCCAGTCCCTAATGCAAGGGAAGAAGGAACTCTGCCATACGAGGTTGCCAGAGTGCAACCTTAGGCAGATATTTCGGCTGGCTTGGTAGAAAAAATAAAGAACTATCCTGAATGGGCTTATTAATATGTGCCATGGCTGAAAATGGTTAATTTCTTTACCTGATTTTTATACCATCTTCAAATTTGACCTTTAGTTTCTTACCATTTATCAGTAAATAATCATTTTTTGTGCCTTCCATATCTTCTATTTTTATTAAGTCACCTGCTATACTAACTATATTGTCCAACATATTTTGAGAGACATTACTTCCATTCTCTTTGAGCATATCTGCTAATTTATCCTTTGCTTTTAATGAAAGTTCGTCCAGCCTTCTTTTAAAAAAATCCAGTCTTGTGCTGCCATCAGGGTTTTTATTTTTCTCAAATTCTATTTCTGCTGCCAAGTTAGAATTTATGTTGTTATCTGCATATACATTAATTAGATGGTTAAGGTTATTAATAAACCGAAAGTAAGGATTGTTATCAGCATGAATATCAAGCTTGCCTTTAAGTTCTTCTATCTCTTTTTTTTGCTCATCACTTATTTTAGGGTCTGGGTAATAGTATGAGACCTTTATAAAATTATGCTCTCGTATTTTTTTAGAAACGTCTTCATGCTGTTGCATGGCAAGCCAGAGATCGGTATTTTCTAGGGGTTCATTCTTATTGATAAATTCAAACAGTTGATACTTATCAGCGTTGGTAAGGTTATTTTTGGCAAGAAGGCTATTAAATTTCTCTCTGGTTTCAATAAAATTTTCTGCAAGGTATTTTAGGTTTAAAAACTCGCCAGAGGAAGAGGGGTCAAATGGATGTACAAAATCTTTATTTTGAGGGTTTTTACAGAACTCAATATAATCAGTATTACCAATAATTTCACCTAGAAAATCAACAATTTCATTAACGGCATTACTTGCTTGGTTTAGTCTTGTTTTATCAGGTGCAAAAAAACGCCCAAAACTAGTTTCTATTTTTATTGCAAGTTCAGTGTCTGAGAACTTACTCAATGTATTAATGTTGATTGCCAATACATTTTCTCCTGCCGCCTTATCCTGAAGGATGGGTGTTGAACCCATAAACCCATCTTTAAGATCTAATGGATCATATGCTGAGTTAAATAAGTAGAAGTTATTAGTTTCAACTTCAGAAGTTATATAGATATTTTTTGCTACTGTCTGGTTATAGTTTTCAAAAGATTCCCGCTCAAGATTTTTTACCAGTACTTCCAACTTGCTATAATAGCCTGTGTTATTTTCTGTATAAGCTTTTGCGGACTCATCATCTAAATAGAAACTATATTTAGCTCCAAGTGGAGAATATACTGTAATAGGTGTATTGTCAGGCATATGTGCTACCTACTGAAATTTCAAATGGTATGAGCCTTAACTGGCAACTCATTTTGTTGATTCTAAATCATATTTATTAATTGCGCTTAATATCCTCATTTTTATTTTCCACATTCCATCCAGTAGTAACTTTTTGTATAACTTTTACCTCTTCCGTTACCGCTTCGAGAGTTAATCCGTAATTTAAAGCCATAGTACTAAACTCTTTAAAAGCCTCCTTGGAAGATGATAGTATTGACTTGTTTTGATTATAAAATTCCCTTAAAGCTTTAACCTCTGCTTCTGAAAATTGAAGCTCATATTCTTCTACAAGTTTATTAAGTTTGTTTGTGTTTTTACCCGCATCCTCTCTTTCAAATATCTTTTTTACAAGCTTTCCGAGCTCATGTGCATTAGGGTCTGATGGGCGAAAAATATTATCGTCGCCATTAGATAAAAGCGAATTATCTAATTTATCGTTAGGGTTTGAAATTAAAATTGGTTTAATAGGAAACTCCCCTAAATTATTAACCGCCTTATTATTTGAAAGCTCGATTTGAGACCCTAAATCCTGAACATCATAATGTAATAGGCTTCCACCTCTAGCATTACGATCTAATGATCTGCTATTCTTATCATAATTGTAAGGAGCAATTACTATTTGCAACCTAGTGTTATCTTCACCTTTATATTCTTTTTCACCAACCATTACACTATATCTCTTTATCCCGTCTGCGCCGACCGTTCCTTTAATTGTAAAATTACCTTCTTCTTTTAGAATTGGCTCTAGAGTTTGTTTATCACGAAGTATTCTTCCACTTCCGTCGGTTTTATATATCTCAGGAGTAATATCAAATATTTCTAAATCATCCGTTTTAACACCAGAAGCACCTGTTTTATGTTTAACTGCGTAATCTCCAATTATACGCCAATCTTTTGGATCATTATCTCTAATCACAATAAAAACCCTGTCTTCTCTCGATAAAATTTGTCTACCTGGTTGAAGTGGCCTTGCATTCTGATTTTGTTTTTGAAGTCCTATTTGTTTTAACATATTAATTCTTAATTAGTTGAAATGGTAACCTAACATAAAAAGGTTAAAAAAGCGTTAACAAAACAAAGGAAGATAGTGTTGTTTAAGAATAGATGCAGGGTTTTGCAAGGTTTAGGAGTTGTTGGAAGGGTGTGTTAACGCGGAATTGTACGAAGAGTTTTACCCATTCTATTATACAAAGCCAAAGGTTAGAGTGTTATATGCCAGAAATTTAACCGTTTATTAACCAATATTTGTTATAAAACAAAACACAGGGTAAAAAAACTAACGTGGTTAGAATGGAAGGAGATATAAAGAAACTTATAGAAAAATTCTCTCATTTAGCTGGGTTAAAATCAGACTCAGAACCTTCTGGCTATGAACATATAAATATCCCAAT
>DQGZ01000128.1 GCA_003531345.1 Alphaproteobacteria bacterium
GCTCTTCCGATCTTTTTGAATCTTTATAATCCTTTTTGGTAAGTAAAGTTATATCTAGTAGGGAATTTTCTTCAGTGCCAAAAAGTTCTTCATAAACCTTATATTTTCCCTGTAATAGAAAATTAAAAGATAACAAAAAGTAATATAAGCACTCATCTATCCCTTCATCTGTTAAAATGTGAAGGGATAGAGTTAAGTTCCTCAATTTTTTAGGCAGTAAGTAAAATAGGCTATAAAACGAACTGGATAAGGGGTAGTTATCTAGAACGATTTCTCTAGCTGCATGCTGGTCTCGCCAGTTCCCTGCCGAGTCCAGATGCCGCATGCCTTTAAAATTTGTATCTACCATTGATTAAGCTGATTTTATAGTTAGGTCGCCATTGGGAACTAACCTATACCCTATAACTTTTTTATTTTTATTATCAGTTTCATTATAGAATTCAAACTTACCGCATTCTACAAGATAGTTACCAATTCTTTTAGCTTCTGCTACATTTTCAATACCTCTAATGTTCTGAGAAATTTTTGATGGATAAATCATTTCAATGCCATTTATTTCCATATAATTTAGGAGTTTTAAAGCCTTGTTTTCAAGGGTTATCACATTATTTCTCACTTCAAACTCAAACATGTTTTGAGTATAAAACATTATTAAGCTTAGGGATGATGTTATAAGTTCATCTTCTGAAACATTAGCATCGCTAAAAGAAGCTTTTAGAACTCCATATAAACGATATAGATGTTCGTATGATTTGGAGGTAAACTCTTTTATCTGAGATAATTTCCCTCCTTCTTTCATTTCTAATTCGTTTTTATTTGAAAATTTAGCCGCTAACACATTAAATTGGTCACTTGGTATAATGATTTGCACCTCAGATTTGCTCGAATTCTTAAGTAAATTGTATATCTTATTACTAAATTCTTCAATTATATGATGTGACTTCTCAAGCTCAGCTTTCCTTTCATCAGAAAACTCGATTAATCTGTTACCTATATTACTTTCTGGGTAAGTAATTAAATACCTAGACATGAATCCTTGTTTTTTTAATAAATTATCCGATAAATATTTCTCGGCAATGGCAGGTTGCATCATAAAGTGTATAGATAGTTTTACATCCGAAATTGACCTGAATTTTTCATGTCTGGTCTTTGTTAAGGTTTTGCCATCCCATACTTTACATAAAAAAGCTGTAGTTCTAGACCTATTTGACGCGCTCATGCTTCCACTGCCAAATATCATGGCGGTTTCATCGCATACTAGTCCACAAGAAGTGCATCCAGAATCAAAGCTGCTATATAAGCCATCAGTGGTAAAATCAGAGTGAATTATACTCGGTATTACAGGAGGTTTAGGTTCTGGCCCTATTTCTTCAATTATTTGTTCTGTAGATATACCTTTTGTTTTAGCTAATATTTTTCTTCTCTCGCTCCACTGCTCTTTAGAAATTTTATAGATTTCAAACTCCTTCTCATATAAATTTCTGAGTTCTAACTCATATTTTAAAACTCCTTTCATAGCTAGAGTATCAACTGCTGACTTCCTTTCGCCGCTGTCTGCCATTGTCATAAAGAATAAAGATAATATCTTTTCCCCCATTATGGTTTGGATTTTATTATTACCTTGAACAGCAATTCCAAGAACGGTTAATGCAGAACTTAAGCACATATCTAAAGGAGCTTGGGTAATAGTATGTAATGATACAACCACTGCTTTTAGTGGCCCAGGTAGATTATTGATAACAGGATTTAAGATTAAATTTTTTGATGTTGTTATTTGCATATAGCCTTTAATTTATTAGTTTAAATGGTAAAAAACTGACATAAAGAGCGTCTAAAACGTCTAAATGTCTTTTTTGGATAAGAATTTGTCCTGTTAGAAATTCTATGTATCTTCTAAGTACTGTATCTTCATGGTCCTCCTGAAATTGGTTGGACTAGGTAACCGATACAGTTCAAACTTCTCTCAAAAGAGAGTTAAACTATTTTATAAGTAATTGATTTAATTATTCTTTTAATGAGAATAATTTTTGAATGGCATAAATTTAAAATAGACAAAATAGTAATTTGATTAAAAAGGCGTCTAAAGTGTCTAAATATCTTTTTTGGATAGGGAATTTAGTCTATTGAAAAACTCAATGTATCTTCTGAGTTCAGGCTCTAGATTTTCCGGTAAGTTTTCGGGAAGGTTCACCAAAATAAAAAAGGGTTCCTTTTAGGAGCCCTTTTTTATTTTGTGTATGCCATCTATTATCTAATTTCTAATCCCCCTCCATCTTCACTCTTCTGTAGCAATTTTTATGCAGTATGTACCTGATAATATTGCCAGCGGTGCGTATATTAGGAATAGGGCAGACACATTCTGTAAAAATATTGTAAGTGAGCGCTCACCAGCGATAAGCCCTTCAAAAAAGCTGATACTGGTGATAATAACAGGCAGAAAAAGCGGTAATGAGATTATGCTTGCCATAATGCCGCCATTTTTAAGCCCTATGATAAGGGATGCTATCATAACCGATATGAGGCTCAGCAATATGCTTATACATAATATGGCAATAAATATATGCTGGTAAATGGAGCTGTCTATTCTGAAGAATAGCGAAGTTACAGGAAATATGAAGGCAAATGCCAGACCGTTTAAAACAAAGGTGGATATTATTTTTGCAATCACAATATCAGACTTATTGTCGCAATTAAGGTAATATAATTGCAGCATACCTGATGAAAAATCTTCCTCGAATATGTAGGTTATGGCAATGCAGTAAGCAAGAATTATGCTACACAACATCACTGAAAGTGAGTTAGTAAAGTTATTTCTGATTTCATCAGGTTGACTGAGGGAAAAAATAAAGCATACCAGAATAAAGAATATTATAGGGCTAAGAATGGATTCAGGTTTTGAAATCTGCTGTCTTAAGTGTTTTTTTAGTAAAGTGTACATTATTTATACTGCATTTTTATAAAATACTTGATATCTTGTTAACGATTTATTAACCTTTTCTTGATATAATATTTGAAGTATGTTATTTTGGATTTTACACAGTTTGTCTATAAATTATATTAATTTTTAGGCTGTGCTGGAATATATAATTATGTTGCAAATATACAATAAATTTACTATAAGCTTTTAAAGTCAAAATCTTGGGGGATTTCTATGAAAAAACAAAACAATTTTAAACCTATGCCAAAAACGTCTTGGAGAATTTACAAGAAGAATAAATTCGTTATGAACTCTATGTGTGCAGCGTTTTCAGTGCTGGCACTTTCGTTTTCATATTCCGCAAATGCGGATGTAGCATTGCCAACAGGTGGTGCGTATGTCGCTGGAACTGGCGCTATTGCAACAACAGGCAATGTAATGAACATTAACCAGAATACCCAGAACGGCATCATAAACTGGGGTGGGTTTTCTATTGGATCTGAAAATATTGTTAATATCAATAACGGTTCTGGCGCTACGCTTAACCGTGTAACTGGCGGTTCTGTTTCAAATATTAACGGTCTGTTGAATGCCACTGGTTCGGCTTATGTTATCAACCGCAATGGTATAGTTGTTGGTAATACTGGTGTTATAAACACTGGTGGTGATGCAGTTCTCTCAACGCAGGACATTTCAAATAACAAATTCATGGCTGGTGAAACTGGTGCTTTCTCTGGCTCTGCTACGGGTAATATAACCAATAATGGTCAGGTAAATGCTGGCGGTAAGGCAGTATTTATCGGTGCGGGTGTTTCAAATATTGGGCAAATAGGCGCTACAGATGTTGAAATTACAGCTACTAATTCAAACCCTTATGCAGTGGCTATCAATAACAGTGGCACTATCAGGGCAACTGGTAATTTAGTTAGTGAGGGCGGAAGGCTGGTTCTAAAAGCTCCGAGTTCTACAGTGCAAAACTCTGGTACGCTTGATGCCTCCTCAGTAAATGGCAAAGGTGGGCAGGTTATAGTAACTGGCAGGGATGTAAGATTGACCTCAACTTCCAACATTGATGCTTCTGGTAAAACTGGCGGTGGTAATATTTACATTGGCGGTGGTGATTCTGGAAATAACCCTAACATACAGAATGCTAAAACAACCTTACTGGAAGGTCAGGTAAAGGCAAACTCAACTGATGGAAACGGCGGGCGTGTGATAGTATGGTCAGATGATGAAACTCAGGTGAATGGTGCAATTGAAGCGACTGGCAAAAATGGCGGTGGCTTTGTTGAAGTTTCAAGTGCTAAAAATATAAGGTTGGAAAATAATTTCTGGACAGGGCTTAAATTAAGCGGTGGCGAACTACTTATTGACCCCGCAAATATCAATATAGTTAATGGTGCGGTCTCTTCCAATTCTTCATCTGCTATTGCAGCCAGCAATACAATAAAAGACGCAGACATAGAAAATGTCCTGAACTCCAACATCTCATTAACGATCAACACAGCTGCAAGGGCTGGTAATGATGTTGGTGATATAACCGTGGCAAATGATGTTTCAGTTGCATGGAATACTGCAAGACAGTTAACATTGAGGGCGAACAGGGATATAACCTTAGCAGGTACATTTGATGGAAGTGCCAGCAATTCTGCTGCAACTTTCAGGGCAGATGCTGGAAGGAATATAAATTTAGGCAATAACCTTGTAATAAAATCTGGCTCTACGGGAAGTATTTTTCTTAATGCAGCTGCAACTGGTATAACTGAGTCCGCTACGGATAATAGCGTTGATGTGGCTAGTAACTGGAAAACAGGTACTGGTGCAATATCCCACGGCAATAATGTTACTCTGCAAAGTGGTGCAATAGTACTGAAGTCTGGTAAAGCTGTTGATGGAACAAGAACAGACATAGGCTCTGAGCTGAAATTAAATTCAACCAACGGTACAACCTTTAGAAGCCTGCAACTTAGCGGTTTTGATGATGTGAATGTTAATGCTAATGACCATTCAAATATTGAAACTACTTCTGGTTCAATTATAATAAATGCAAAAAATATAACTATTGATGAGGACGTGATAGGTAAGGGCTCGGTTTACTTAACTGCTGCTTCTTTCAATGACGTTACCAATAATTTCGTTGACCTTGATGCCAATGACCCAATTAATTCAATCACTGATACGCGTGATGAATTCAGGTCAGACGGGTGGAAAAATAACCATGGAACTTTAACCTTCTCAGGTGATGTGGTTTTAGCTATGTGCTGTGGTTTTACGGCTACATCAGGCAAGGACAGCAATGGTAACAGGGCTGATTTTACCTCAACCAATGCCACTTTTGAATATAATAACAGTTATGATATAGTTGAATGGTTTGAAGTAAAAGGCTTTAATAGTTTTAATACCACTATTGAAGGTAATTCACTGAATTCTAATAGCTTCATTGATATAAGAAATAAAAATAACGTAATTAATTACCATCTGGTAGCTGGTCAGGATATTCCAAATTCAACTGAGTTCCCTTCTGGCTCTCCTGCGGATGATTTTGGTTATGTGCGTGTGATGGGTGGGGTGTTTAACTCAAATAATAATTATTCTGACAATATCCAGAACATAGGCACCACAACATTTGATAATTCACTGCTTGGTGGCTCACCTTTGTTAATTTCAGCTGCTAAAGAGGTTATTCTTACCAGTGGTAATAACACTTCAACAGGCAGAACAAGCATAACAGACGAAACCGATACAGAAGTTGATGATACAACTTCATATGCTGGCAGAACTGATAATGTGAAATTCGCCCATACTGATGATAATGGTCAGTTTGATGGTAATGTTCGCATAGAAGGCTTCAGGGAGATTTCTCTTGATACTTCAGGCATAGGTGATGAGCTGACAGCTACAGGCAACATCAACACATGGTCTTCGGAAATGACCAATATTAATGATGACCTGACAGCAACAAACATCACTTCAATTTCAGAAGGTGACATCTACCTCAGGAATGACTCAACGCTAACGGCAAGTAATATTGCTACATTAGTGGTGGATGAGAAAGCGCCAAAAAGGACTGTTTTCGGCTCTAACGAAGGTATATTCGTTTCAGGTGTAAATACTAATATAAATGCCAGAGAGATAGCAATATTCACCTCAAGGCAGCCTTTAAATACCATTGAAGGGCAGATGAATGGTCAGAACTTTATTCCTGGCTTGCAATATTTAAATACCGCAAGGGAAGCATGGCAGACCTTTTATTCTGATAATGTTGCAAAACCGAGGAACCCATTCGTAATATACTATAAAGACATTGGTCAGCCGCCAGTTATTTTCTCAAGGCCTGATTGTGCCTCCAACCCTGATGCGAATGGTTGTGAGTCATTTGTTCAATCTCCTGATGATAGAAGGGAGTATAGGATAAACCTCACCCAGAAAGATTCAAGTGTGGGTGAAGCTGTACTATTAGAAGGTGATTCAGACGATGTAAGGTTAACAGAACACTTCATAACTGACCAGCCAACTTATGTTGATTACAGGTTATTAACAGCAGAGAAAATTAAATATTTTGCTCGTGCATTCCCACTTCAAGTTGTGGGTTCAACGCTAGAAGGGCTTAATGTTATACCTGGCTTTGCTGGTGTAGCGCTTGCTCTTAACGGTATCACTGGTGGTATAGGTGATGTTGTGTTCGGTGGCACAAGGCAATAGCCTGAGATTGGCTAAATAAAAAACCCCTTTGAATTAACTTTTGAAGGGGTTTTTCTTTGACTTTAAAATATTATTAATATAGTTGAAGTTAAATTTTTAGTGGCTATTTTGTTACTCTCTAAATTCTCTTAAGTACATATTATGAAAAAAATCGCTCTCCTTACTTTTGGTTTCACTTTACTAGTGTCTACTAATTCTTTTGCAGCGCTGGTGGGCGCTGATAATGCTGTTGCGACGAAAGATGATCTTTGTCAGTTTGACTTTACAGATGAAAGGCAAACCTTCATTGACCTTCAGGGAACTACCAAGGGTGAGAAGTGGAACACAGTGCTGATAGGTGAAACAGAAGGTTGGCTGCGTGGAAGGGATACAACAGTTTTTACCAATCTTCATAATGGTGCAAAAGTTATTGAAAAAAGAAAGTGTGGCATACCAGACAAAATAGTGCGTGATACAACGCCAAGGCTTGCTGGTTTTTTGATAACCACGCCTGAATATTACACTGAAAAGCTTAACAGAAATTTTGCTACTAAAGGCTTTTTTATCCGTGACCTGCCAATATTAACCCAGGACCCTATAGTAAAAAGACGTATGTATTCATATGAAGGGCAGGTAATAAGTCAGGAAATGCTAAATTCCATTATCCGTGACGTTATAGTTCTAATGCGTGACAAAAACCAGCCAGTAGTTGATGTTTACTTTCCTGAGCAGGATGTAACCGATGGCTTTATAGTTGCACTGGTTTCCCGTGCTGTTGTTGATAAAATAGTGGTTAACGGCAATGAATATTATACGGAGGAAGACATCAAAAAATTCGTTAATGTTAAACCAGGTGACTATATCTGGTCTGATACATTATCACAGGATTTACGTTGGATAAACTCATACCCTTACAGGTCAGTTGACGTTATCATGAAACCTGGTTCTCGCCCAAGAACAACTGACGTAATATTTGAAACACGTGACATGTACCCTTTCCGTGTATTTGGTGGTGTTGATAATTATGGTGCACCTTCAACGGATGAGAATCAGTTCTATGCTGGTTTCAGTTATGGCAATCTATTCGGTCTTGACCATGAAATAATATATTCATTCGGTTCTTCTTTCAGCAATACTGATTTTAACAGCCATAACCTTCAATATAACATTCCATTTGACTGGAGGCACAAACTTGGTCTGTCGGCTTCATTATCATCTTCAAAGCCTGATACAAATAACCCGCTATTCAATGTGGAAGGTCAAAACCTTATTCTTAATGCGGATTATGAAATTCCACTTTATGACTGGGGCTTAAGGGGCTTCACTCAATCAGTTAACTTCGGTGTTGACTATAAAAGGCTTGAAAATGATGTTGAATTTGGTGGTACTAATGTTTTCAACTCTGAGCCTGAGATAGTTCAGGGCTATGCAACCTACAAGGGCAGCAGGGCTTCAAGCAAAACCAATAATTCCGTTACTTTAACTGGTATAGTTTCTCCAGGTGACGTGTTAGGCAACAATAGTGATGAAGATTTTGACATAGCAAGGGTTGGAGCTAAATCATCTTATGCTTATGGTCGTGGTCAGTATGAAACCTCATACACTTCTGATCTCGCTGGTTTGACACTGTCAGGTATTTTCCGTGGGCAATACTCACCTGATAAATTACTTGCAACGGAGCAGGCAAATGTTGCTGGCCCTGGTGCAGTTCGTGGTTTTGCTTCAAATACCGTACGTCGTGACAGTGTGTTAGTAGCAACGGCGGAAGCTGCTTCACCATATACATCATTGATAGACAACTTCCTTGGCACAACACTGCGTGACCGTGTTCAGGGCTTTGTTTTCCTTGATAAAGGTTATGGTAGGAATGCTGATGAAACTGGCGCTCAAAGAACTATTGACCTTGACTCAATGGGCTTGGGAACTCGATTTGGTATTGGTCGTAACTTAAATGGAGTAGTTGAGTTTGGTAAGGAAATAAAAGACGAAATGAGAGATGGGAAAGATGAGCATCTTCACTTCCGCCTGAATGCTGCTTACTAGGAGTAGTAGAGAAATTGTTTGTAAATAATTTTGATGGCTTTTGAACAGCTTTTTTTTTGCTAAGTCTAGCTATACGCTGCCTTGAAGATCTCTAAAAGAGTGTTGTTGTGTAAGTTTTAGTAAAGTTATGCTTACCATAAATAATCATAATAATCGCTTGGTCGACATATAAATTTTGTATTCTCTTAGCCGTCACTGGTGCGTTACAGATAAAAAAGATTTTAAAAAATGCTAAATAATCTAAGATTATGAGCAGGTTTTAAAGTCCTCCATCAATTAAACTGAATTTTTTAAAATGGAATTTTTTCAAAATTATTACCTTTACATCACCTTTTTTATTACTGGCTTGCTGGTGGGCTTTGCGTTTTTTAAATTATTTTCCAAAGGGGCGATAGTGGAAAAAGTAAAACTTGATGAGGTTGAAAAATATCTTGATGAATTGAAAGAAAATCTGAGGCTGGAAACTGAAAAACTAAACAGGGAGCTGCAAATATCCGCAAGGCTTGAGGCTGAAAAATCTGCAATCAATGAAAAATTATCTGAGCAGAAAGAACATTTTGAAAAACTCCAGCAGCAATTTACAGAAAGGTTTGAGAACCTTGCCAACAGGATATTTGAAGAAAAAACTGGCAAGTTCAAAAAAGACTCTGAGGAGTCCATATCCAAGGTTTTAAACCCATTAAAAGAGCAGATTGGTGAATTCCAGAAAAAAATAGACACTTCATTCAATGAGCAGGCGAAAGAGCAGTTTTCACTTAAAAAGGAAATTGAACGCATAGTAAGCGTTAATGAAAAAATGACGCTACAGACCGAAGGGTTAACCAAGGCTCTGAAAGGAGATAACAAGGTGCAAGGTAACTGGGGTGAGGTTGTTTTAGAAAAGATACTGGAAGATTCTGGACTGAGAAAAGGTGAGGATTACATATTGCAGGCAACTGAGATGGGTTTGAAGAATGCAGAATCAGGCAGCGCATTAAAGCCTGATGTGGTAGTAAAGCTGCCAGAAGAAAAGCATATAATAATAGACTCAAAAGTTTCTCTCACTTCTTATGAGCGTTTTTGCAGTGACGAAGCAGGTGAAGAAAAGACAAGAAATCTCAAAGCTTTTACTGATTCGGTGCGGGCGCATATAAGGGGGCTTGAATCTAAAAAATATCATGAAAATGACAAGCTTGTAACGCCAGAATTCGTGTTCATGTTCATGCCATTGGAAGGTGCATATATGCTTGCTCTACAGAATGACAGGGAGCTTCAATCTTATGCGTGGAATAAAAAAATAGCGATAGTTTGCCCTTCAACTTTGTTTGCAACCCTCCGTACTATTGCTTCACTATGGCGAATTGAGAAACAAAACCGCAATGTGGAGGAAATTGCCAGACAAGGTGGTGAGTTATACAATAAATTTGTTGGTTTTGTTGATGATATGCAGCTTATAGGCAAGCAGATAAATGCCGCTGAAAAATATTATAACTCAGCAATGAATAAGCTTTCAGAAGGCAAAGGTAATCTGGTAAAACGTGCTGAAAACCTCAAGATACTTGGGGCGAAAACCTCAAAAAACCTATCTGAAAAATTTACCCAGCAAG
>DQGZ01000056.1 GCA_003531345.1 Alphaproteobacteria bacterium
GTTATAATATTTCTTTTCTATAGCTGAAATTCTATCACTATTCAAAACATCTTCAGGTGTTTTAATTCCAGCAGCGGTAATTTTCTCTAGATATGTTTCAAACTTCTTTAAATCATCTACCCTGAATTCAAAATTATTTTCAGGGTTTTTACCATAATAATGTTGTAATGCCAATTTATCCAAAGAGCCAAGTTCTGCTGGAGCAAGTAGGTGATTATTACTCAATATAGAGTTCTCACGATAATCTATTTCAGAACCCTCCTCCTTTATACAGACTCCTTCAGTTTGAAAATGAGGAGTGTTAATATGAAGAAAGCCCAAATTATGCATCATTTCGTGAATAACTGTTTGTTTAATTCTGTTTGCGTGTTTTTTATCGTGATGATTAATCAATAGCTCATTCCCTTCAAGGTTTGAGCTGATTTTTTCAAGTTTATTTTGGGGAAATCTAGCCATTCCTGCAAAACCACTAATATACCCCTTAAAAACTTGCAAATCTGGCTCTTCAGGTATTATAATTTCATTCGCAGTTAAATATCTCCTATCTTCATCTGATAGATTATTAATATCAAAATATTTTATATTAGCTACCTCCTCTATCTGCTCTTTTGCTTCTGCAAAAGCTTTTCTTATTTCTCTGTTGGGTCTCCTAATGTTTTTTAATATTCCAACTCCTACTTCAGAAAACTCTTTTATATCTTCCCTTTGGGGTTTTAAATCATAGAATATTATTGTTGTTCCTTCTTTAGTTTTCTTTTCTCTAAGCGCATAGTTTCCTAACAGATACTGTATTTCTAACCCTGAATTTTTATCCGATACACCCATAAAAATTAATACAGTTCTAATTTTACGATTCTATCTAGATAGTTTGCTTTTGAACTGGCCGTAAAGCAGGTAAATAACTATACCAGCAATAAAATATATTTTTAGCGTTACAAATACACTCCAGCCAATGCCATATATCAGGTATAAACAGGAAGCTATTCCTAGTATGGGTACAACAGGTGCGCCAGGGCAAACGAATGGTCGGTTCAGATCAGGCTGTGATTTCCGTAGATATAATACGGTGAAGCACACCACGCAGAAGGCAAATAATGTTCCCATACTTACTAAATCACCGAGTTTGCTTAATGGCGTTAAGCCAGCGGCAAGCGCAGCAAAAAAGCCAACGATATAAGTATTAGCAAAAGGGGTTTTGAATTTCGGGTGTATCTTGGAGAAAATTGGTGGAATAAGCCCGTCTTTTGAAACCATATAAAATATGCGGGTCTGACCATATAATACTATTAGCATTACCGTTGAAAGCCCTGCAATAGCACCAATCTTGATAATAAGTGAAAACCACCCCAGACCTATTTTGTCAACAGCAAGGGCTATTGGGTCTGGCACGCCGAGGTCTTTATATGAAACTATGCCAGTCATTACCATTGCTACAGCTATATATATAATGGTGCAGATGATGAGTGAGCCAATGATGCCAATGGGTATGTTCTTCTGAGGGTTAACAGTTTCCTGTGCGGCGGTGGAAACCATTTCAAAACCGATATATGCAAAGAATATCATTCCTGCACCTTTTAATATTCCATCATAGCCAAATTTTCCAACCCCTTCATTTTCAGGTATAAAAGGTGTCCAGTTCGCAGGGTCAACATAAAATGCGCCAATGATGATGAACGACATTATAACTACAAGTTTTATAGTAACTATAATATTATTAACCCTAGCAGATTCTTTAACGCCAAGTGATAGAAGAATGGAAACCAGCAGCAATGCTAAGAACGCAGGCACATTGAATATTCCTGTTGCGGTGCTACCCTTTATTACTTCACCATAAGCAGCGGTATATTCAGGCGGAAAGGTTATTCCAAAATCTCGAAGTAAACTGAGGAAATATCCACTCCAGCCAGATGCAACAATGGATGATGTTAAGCCATATTCAAGTATTAAAAGCCACGCCATGCACCATGCCACAAGCTCACCCATGGTGGCATATGCATAAGTGTAGGCACTGCCTGAAACTGGCAGAACGGAAGCAAGTTCCGCATAGCAAAGGGCTGCAAATGCACATGCTAGCCCAGCCAGCACAAATGAAAGAACCACCGCAGGGCCAGCATGTTCAGCTGCTGCCTTGCCTGAAAGTACAAATATACCTGCACCAATTATAGCACCAATGCCAAAGGCAATAAGGTGAAAGCCATTAAGGCTGCGAACCAGAGTTTTGCTTTCTGCTTCCGCTAGTATCGTTGCTACTGGTTTCTTCTGGAAAAAATTTTTTATCATAATGATATATTGCATTGAGGGTTAGTGCAAAGCATCAATACTATGGAATTTTTATTTGTTTTACCATTTTTTTTTGTAAGAAGTTACAAATCTATAGAAGTATTAACATTAAATCTAAAAAGTCGCCACCATAACCCTCTCCCAACGAGAGATGGGATGCAGCGCGTAAAGTCTACCATCTAATATCTATCCTCTTCCATGTGCTTTATTGGGGCGAATGACTTGCGGTGATATTTTGAAATGCCAAATTTTTCAATAGCTTCCAGATGCTCTCTGGTTCCGTAACCAGCATTTTTCTGCCAGTTATAATGCGGTGCTTCATTATGCAGTTCCTCCATTATCCTATCACGGCTAACTTTTGCTATTATTGATGCCGCTGATATTGAAAGGCTTATGGAATCGCCTTTGATTATGGGTATAACTTCTATTGTGCCAGCGTTGAATTTCTGGTTGCCATCAACTATTATTTTCTTAGGCAATTGTGATAACTTATTAACTGCCTCAGCCATTGCTTTTTTGGTTGCCTGCAAAATATTTATTTTATCAATTATGTTCTGCCATACAATACCAACCCCAACAATGCTGCTGGCTTTTATTTGTTCAAATAAAAGTTCACGCTTTTTTGCCGTTAGTTTTTTTGAGTCGTCAAGCCCGTTAGGTATATTACTTTTATTAAGAATAACTGCTGCGGCAACAACAGGGCCGCATAATGGGCCTCTTCCAGCTTCATCAACGCCAGCAACTATGCAGTTAAGTGAGTTTTCAATTTTTAGGTCAGGCATTTCTAACGGTGTCTAAACATTTTCTTCAGGAGTAAATTTCCTGCGTTTTATTTTGTTGAGTTTGGGTCTGTTCTTAAGAACTTCAGATCGCTTATACCAAGTGTCTGCTTCATTTATATTCTTAGGTATTCCCATGCCAGTTTGTGTCATATAACCCATCATATAAGCGCCGTATGAGCCACCAAGGTCAGCTGATCGTTTAAACAATTCCGCTGCTTTTTTATAGTCTCGCTTGTAATTGCCGCAATCAGCATTAACTAACATATTGCCAAGCTGCTCCATTGCGGTAACGCTTTCAAACTGGTTTATAGACATTTCATACCATTTCTTTGCCATATCGCAGTCACGCTTTACGCCATAGCCTTTTGCATAACATTCGGCTATCATATCTGCGGCATTTGCTTTTCCATTCTCCCACGATAAGTTGAATAATAAAAACTTCTCATTCATTTTATTTGCTGGCAGCCTGACCGCCATGTCATAATATTTTTCGCTGAGCAGGTAAGTTGCATATTGCTTTATATTTGCATCTTTTCCTAGTTTTTGAATTAACCTCAGCCAGTTTATTGCCTTATTGTCACTCCTGCGAACACCTTTACCGAACTGATAGGCAAGATAAAGTTTTACATACGCCTTATCATATTTTTTCTTGGCAGCCTGTTGATATAACTCAATTGCTTTTCTGGGGTTCTTATCAAAAAATATTCCGCGCTCATACATCTGCCCAATTTTATAGTAAACTATGCCATCACCGCCTTTTATTGCTTTATTCAGCAGGTCTTCTGCTTTTTCAATGTCTTGGTTAACGCCAGTTGCAGCTTTAGGATAGGAATATATTTTTGCAAGTTCAACCATGCTGGTATTATTTCCAAACTCAGCTGACCGTGAAAACCATTCCTTAGCCTGCAAATAACTGCGCTTAACGTTAAACCCATCACGATACATGCAGCCGATATTATACATTATTTCGCTATCGCTTAATTGCAGTGCCTGAAGTTTTGCTTTTTCCAGATCGCCATAGTCATAAGCTAGGTAATCACGGAAGTTTTTACCTGAAAGATTATTTTCAATATTATATTCAAGGCTTTGCTGCTGATTGTTCTGTTCTTGCTCCTGTGCTTTAGAACTGGCAGGGTTAAAAACCACTAATAACGCAATAGTAATTAAAAATTTTATTCTTAATTTCATTCAAACTTAAAACTTTAAAGCTAGATTATAACTATTTTTAAACTATTAGTATTTTATAAAAAATCTGCAATAAATGATACAACAATATTCAGATAGTACGCTTTATATAAACCTTGATGCAATAAGGCATAATTATAATTTTTTTAAAGGCGTGGCTCGCAATTCTGAAGTTGCCAGTGTTGT
>DQGZ01000245.1 GCA_003531345.1 Alphaproteobacteria bacterium
TCACGCGGCATGGCTGGATCAGGGTTTCCCCCATTGTCCAATATTCCTCACTGCTGCCTCCCGTAGGAGTCTGGACCGTGTCTCAGTTCCAGTGTGGTTGATCATCCTCTCAGACCAACTAGAGATCGTTGCCTTGGTGAGCCATTACCTCACCAACTAGCTAATCTCACGCGGGCTTATCTTCTAGCGATAAATCTTTCATCCGTAGATAATATCCTGTATTAATCCCAGTTTCCCGGGGCTATCCAAGACTAGAAGGGAAATTCCCACGCGTTACTCACCCGTTTGCCGCTTTACTAATGGCCGAAGCCACTTTCTCGCTCGACTTGCATGTGTTAAGCCTGCCGCCAGCGTTCACTCTGAGCCAGGATCAAACTCTCAAGTTAAGAAACTTGAGTAAGCTTGCCTAAGCTTTGCTTTTCTCAAAATTGAATTTCTGGTTACTGCATTTGCGATACATCTTGTACGATTGTATCACATAATTTTTTGCATGAATTTAAAGTCATTATAAAAATAAAAACTATTCACGAAAGACATACTGGATAAACCAGCATGTATAGCAGTAAAATTTTTTACTACTACCTGCTCCCGAAGGAACAGTTTCGCCGTCTTCATTTCCTGACAGATTTACGATTTTAAAGAACTTCCAAACTGATTTCAATTTGCTTGGGGACTGAGCTTATAGCCAGATGAATTAATTATGTCAACACCTAAATTAAAAATAATAATCATTTTTTTCTAAACTTAGATTTTGTTGGATATTTGGGGATTTCTATGAATAGATTTCTATCCTGTAATAGGATGCAATAGGATAGGAAATATTATGAGTTTTAGCTTTTCAATTGAGGATGCAAAAATAGCTGACCTTGACGCAGTGCAGGAAATATACAGCTATTATGTTGAAAACACCATAGCAACCTTGGAAGAGAAGAAGCCTTCCAAGCAGGATATAATGGATAATTATGAGACAGTGCTTTCAAAAAGCCTGCCTTTTATAGTTGCAAAACACGAGGGGAAAGTTGTTGGATTCTCATATGCACTGCCTTTCAGAAAACGCTCCGCATATAGATATACCCTTGAAGAGTCTATATATGTTCATAAGGATTACTTAAGAAAAGGCATTGCAACAGCACTTGCAACTGACCTTATCAGGAAATGTTCAGAGGTTGGTTACAAACAGATGATCGCCGTTATAGTTATTGACTCCGATGATTATTCTGTTGATTTTCATAAGACCGTTGGTTTTGAAGAAAAAGGACGGCTTGAGAAAGTTGGGTATAAGTTCAACAGATGGGTTGATACTGTTTTAATGCAGAAAACCCTGAACTAACAGTAGTTTAGAGAAGAAGGTGTCGTGAATTAACTACTTTTTCAGTCATTGCGAGCGAGCTACTTGGCGAGCGTGGCAATCCATCCTCACTAACCTAATTAACTTTAGACTATTTACCCCTCATTCTTACGAGATACAGCCTTACCTTCCGATGGATTGCTTCGCATACGCTCGCAATGACGAATTCGGGGGTGGTGTCGTGAATTACCAACATATCAATACTCACCTAAGAATAACCTGGATAGTGCCGAAAACGCAATAAAATGAATTATATATATAGTAAGCGCATTGGTTGAAAGCCATTTGATAATAAGGCTTACAGACTGGCTCTTTATATTCAGGTCTTCCAATCTGAACGTAAGTAGTAAATAGGCGCAAATAATTGAAACCAGCGAGAATACCAGATAATAAGACAGATCATTACTATCAGAAATATATGACTGAAGCAGGTAGTTGAATAATATGACCAATATTACCATCACATAAAACTGGTTGTTTTTCAAACCCTGTTTTACGCAATAGCCAAGAATAGCAAACATGAACGCCAGAGAGCCATATTCAAACAACAACATACTGGGTACTGAAATTATCAAACAAAAAACCATTATGGCATCTCTGCTATTTTGCAGTAGTTCCCTGCCCTGCAAAAAGCCAAACATTACCCTTACCAAGAATATGGTAACCAGAATATTTGCCTCAAAAGAAGCAAGACCGATAAAATGCTTGTATATAGTTATTATCGCCCCCCATAATAACAGCTCATAAGTAACAACATATTTCTGAGAATAACCCACCAAAAAAAGAAATAGCGGCATTGACATCCTTCCTATTGCCCGAAAGGCCTCAACCTGTGGCAGAAAGAACATTCCCACATGGTCAATTATCATGGTTACTATGGCTATTGCCTTTAGCAGGTCATAGGTGTTAAGGGGCTTATGGTTAGAATTATTCCATCTCCAGCCTCCAGCATCCAGCCCCTTACCCCATCTATGTTGCCTTTCTATCAAGTTTTTGAAAATAAATTATTTATTTAAAGGCTAGTAAATAATTAATTATTAGCAATAATTTTGTAACAATGTAATGCTATTATACCTTCAATAACCAACTAGGAGTTTTTAAAATGACTAATTCTATCTATTCTAACTTTTCAGGCAAAATGCTAATGTGCATTATGTTCCTGGGCTTTCTTGCAATTTCCCTGATGCCAGAACTATCTCAAGCTAGTGGTGTCAGCTTTTACCAACGCCTATGCAGGGTTTACAACTGCTTCTTTGGCAGTAACGTTGTAGTTTTCATTGGTACCATAGCAATCATATTCCTTGGAATTGGTGCATTCTTCGGCAAGTTGAACTGGGGTCTGTGTATTGTGGTTATCCTTGGTATTATAATCATCGCTGGTGCTGGTCAGTTAGCGGCATTCATAGCAGGTAGCGGCAGTGACTGCACGGCTGCTTCTGGTGGCACGGGTTCAAGCTGCTAATCCAACTTTGATATAGCAGCAAAAGGGTCAGGTGTTAAAACCTGACCCTTTTTTATTTTTGATACAGTATAGTTCTTTCATACCCCACACACTCGTCATACAGCAATGACAGGTGCGCGTGGTTTAACAACAAGCCCCCTTACCCTAACCCAAGGTATATCTCCCCCCCTTTCTTCTTCACTAATCCTAGTATAAACTAACATAAGCACCATTTTTCTTATTGATTGTTAAAGTTTTTTCCAACTCCAACTTATCATATAAAAAAAAGTGGTGCACTACCTCATAGCTTTAACGCTTTATTAACCCTTGTGTGATATTCTGCCTCAGAAAACAAAAATTAACGGAGGATTATGCCTATAGAAAATTTAGAAGAGTTATTAGATACAAAATTGTATAATAAACTGGGGGAATATTATATTAATTTTGTTTCTAATAACGGCAATGCAAATGCAATAGAGGAATTAAACAACGCTAGAAATTTTTATGGTAAACTGAACAAAGATAATATTGCAATGATTTGCTGTTTTGGCAATGCAAATGCAATAAAGGAATTAAACAACGCTAGAAATTTGCATGACAAACTGATTGGACATGATTTTCAATCTATCTGTCAGAGTGGCGATCCAGCTGCAATAAAGGCGTTAGGCAATGCTAAAATTTTGCATGCTAAACTTACAGGAGAAGATATTAAAGCTATCTCTAAAAAGGGCAATGTAGATGCGATAAGCTTATTAAACTCAGGTGTTGCATTAGAAAATTTTTCAGGTAAGGCGATTTCTATTTTAAGTTCAGCTAGTGTTTATGCTGTTACAAACTTAGATAATTATTTCAAACTTAAAGCAAATACAAATATATCTGAAGAAAACAAGCTAACTATTATTACTGGTTACATTGATAAAAAAGATAATGCTGCTAAAATTCTTTTAGAGCAATCTCTTCGCAGCGAAGACATAGGTGTCGCAGGTGAACCTAGCCCAGAAAAGCCAGTTACAGGCAGTGCAGAGACTAACATTATAAGCGTTGCCCTCGCTAGTAAAAACAAAGGTAAGTAATAAAAATGCTAAGTTTTGCAGAAAAAGTTAGGGTGGGTGATGGCATCGCAACTGTTGAAATAACAGGGGTGAAGCAAGATGGCAGAGAGATTATCGCCAAAATGAAGATGACCAAAAATCAAATAATCAGCCTTGAGAGAGACTCCGCATCTGGAAAGGAAATTATCCTCACCAATTATGGTGAAATTATAGACATCATCTGGGCAAGCTAAAGAATGTTAGAGTGTTTGCAATTATATTTGTCATACCTGTAAAGGAGTGGATGGAGCCCCGACGTAGTAATTCATCCTCAGAATACAAATTCACTTTAGAATATTTCCTCCATTCTTACCAGCCGATATATTGCTTTGCTACAACAGCTCGCAATAACTAATTCGGAGAGTTAATATGTTAATATTTGGCTGTACAGGTTCTATAATATTGGCTTATACATTAATTTATTACTATTAGTCAGATAGGTTCATAGATGTTGGAATTCAGTAAATTACAGAAAATATATTTTTTTACAGGGGTTATTATCTCTGCTTTGCTGGTTTTTTTTATCCCCATTCTTTCTGATCCTTTGCTGCATATGTTCTTTGCCATAAGGCTGGTTGAAGAAGGTGGATTATATGACAGATGGGTTGAGGTTATGCCACCTACCATTTACCTTATCTATTCTATACCTGTTTTCCTGCATAAAATAAGCTATCTTTCATATGATATATCGCTGAACCTTTTTTCATTATTCGTTGCCCTGTATAGCCTGCTTCTTGTTAAAAACGCCTTTAATGATTCAAATGAAGAATTATTAAAGTTAAAACAACCCATATTGTATTCGTTATTATTATGCTTCTTCATTTTACCTGTATGCACCTTCGCAACTAATGATAGAGAGGCATTATTCCTTACTATGTGCTATCCGTGGATAGTATGTCATC
>DQGZ01000188.1 GCA_003531345.1 Alphaproteobacteria bacterium
TAAGCCCGAAGATATACCTGATATATTAAGATTTGTTGGAAAAATATTTGGAAAGATAAAATCTTACACTAATGAAATAATCTCTGCCTTTGAAGAGCCTTACCAAAAAAAGGTTAAAGGTGATGATGGTAACTATTATGAAGCATATGACGTAGAAAAAATATTACCAGATGAACGAGATAACAACAAATGAAGGCATTGAGATATTGGAGAAAAAGCCCATCTTTGAACATTTAAAAGAATTCAAAAAAAGGCTTATTTACTCTATTATTGCAATTATAGCAGGCTTTGTAATTTCCTATAACTACTCCGAGGAAATATATAAATTCCTGATAAAACCTTTGGCTGAAAATAGTAACAGGGAAGATAGTAAAATGATATATACCAGCCTGACAGAGGCTTTTACAACTTACTTAAAACTCTCTATTTTCACTGGTTTTATAATGGCATTCCCAGTAATAGCATACCAAATATATGCGTTTATTTCCCCTGGGCTTTATAAAAAAGAGAAAAAATTTATTCTGCCAGTACTTATATTTTGTCCGCTTATGTTTTTTCTTGGTGCAGCCTTTGTTTATTATTTCCTTTTCCCCACTGCATGGGACTTCTTCATGAGCTTTGAGACCACCAAAGAACAGACAGGCTTACCAATAAAACTGGAAGCACGGGTGGCTGATTACCTATCGCTTGTAATGTCGTTAATTATTGCCTTCGGGATAAGTTTCCAGTTACCCATAATTCTAGTGCTGTTATGCAAATTTGGAATATTGACTTCAGATTATTTGAAAAAACATAGAAAATATGTTCTTGTTCTAATATTAATTATTGCAGGTATTTTAACCCCACCTGATATTTTTAGTCAGATAGCGCTTTCAATACCGCTATATTTTTTATATGAAATATCAATTATAATAGGTCAAAAAATAGAGAAAAAACATGCATGATATAAAATATATAAGAAAAAACCCTGATGAATTTGATGCCGCTATGAAACGTAGAGGGCTTGATAAGCTCTCACATAAAATCCTTGAGATAGATAAAAATTCAAGGTCAGAAAAAAACGAACTTCAGAACCTGCAAGAAGAGGCAAATAAAATTGCCAAACAGATTGGTGAGTTCATGGCAAAGGGAATGAAGGATGAGGCAGAAAATGCTAAGATAAAATCAAAAGAACTGAAGCAAAAGATACAAGATTTCAAAAACAATCAAAACAATGAGGGTGAGGAAACCAGTGCTGAACTAAAAAATATCCTGTCTACAATTCCTAATATACTGGCAAGTGATGTTCCAGATGGCAATGATGAGAATAACAATAAAGAAGTAAGAAAGTTTGGTATACCAAAAAACTTCTCCTTTGAGCCACAAGCACATTTTGATATTGGTGAAAAACTAAATCTACTGGACTTTGAAAAGACCGCAATAATTTCAGGAGCAAGGTTTGCAAGCACTTTTGGTAATCTTTCACGGCTAGAGCGAGCACTTGCAGCCTTCATGATAGACACCGCAATTAATGAATTTGGTTATATGGAATGCAGCGTACCCTATCTAGTAAGGGATAATGCTGCTTTTGGAACTGGACAATTGCCAAAGTTTGAGGAAGACCTGTTCAAAACCACAACAGGCCATTACCTTATACCCACCGCTGAAATTCCTGTAACAAATCTTGTAGCGCAAAAAATATTAAAAGAAGAGCATTTACCACTCAGATTAGCAGCTTATACACCATGTTTTAGAAGTGAGGCTGGCTCTGCTGGTAAGGACACAAGAGGTCTTATAAGAATGCACCAATTCAGCAAAGTGGAACTGGTTTCCATTACCAAACCTGAAGAAAGTGATGATGAACATGAAAGACTGACCAGTTGCTCAGAGAAAATATTACAAAAACTTGACCTGCCATATCGGGTAATGTTGCTTTGTAGTGGTGATACGGGGTTTGGTAGTAGTAAAACCTATGATATTGAGGTATTTTTGCCAGCACAGAAAAAATATCGTGAAATTTCAAGCTGTTCCAACTTCAAATCCTTCCAAGCAAGGCGGATGAATGCTAGATACAGAAAAACTAGCTCTGGTGAGCTGGAGTTTGTGCATACACTTAATGGCTCTTCACTTGCAGTGGGCAGAACAATAGTTGCCATACTTGAGAACTACCAGAATTCTGATGGCACTGTTACTATCCCTGAAGTATTGCTGAGTTATATGGGTGGAATTAAGAAACTCGAAAAGATAGAGTTATTTTAAATTATAAATGAAATTAGTTTCAAAAATATTTTTGTACTCTCTTGTTCTTTGTGCCTGCCAAACACAGGAACCTGCTGGTGTTGTATATCATATTGATGATTATTATGGCTACAAAACTAATAAGCCAGAAGACGTAATTAACCCCAGTACCAAGATAGAGGATGTCAGTCAGGACTATCAAAGCCCACTTTCACCTGATATAGAGATAGAGGATGTCAGTCAGGACTTTAACCCTGATATGGATAATCAGTCAGGTCAGATTTATGGTCCAAAAGCAGTTCCATCATTGCAACAAAATATTGTCTCTGATGTTCCTGATGAAGTGGTTTATGGTCCGAATTACCAGAAAAATAATAATACTCAGGAAGATAGAGTAGAGCTTGTAAAAAAAGCAGATCAACCTGCACAAACCATATCCGTTTCTGGTACCAAGCATAGTGTAGTAAAAGGCGACACATTATACAGCCTTTCAAGAAAATATGATATTCCAATATTGCCAATAATAATTGCCAACCAACTGGCAGAACCGTATGAACTTAAAACAGGGCAGATAATTGACATACCAAACGCCAAGTTTCACGTAGTTTCTGACTCAGATACTTTGTACAGCATATCACGCAAATATTCAGTTGATATGACCTCACTTGCAAAAACCAACAATCTTTCTGAGCCATACTCAATCTATAAAGGGCAGAAATTACAATTACCTTTCGCCAATTATTCAGCACAGGAGGCAGTTTCAACAACAACGGTAGATGCGGATAAGATAATCGTTCCTGAAAACCCACCAGCCGAAGAAAGAAAAGTTCTGGTTGCAGAAAAACTACCTAATGAGAATATAAAATTCACCTCTCTTGGCAGCAAAGAGGCGCAGGCTATTGCAAATAAAAAATCCAGCAAAGGTTTCTTATGGCCCATTGATGGCAAGATTATAAAAAATTTCGGTGGCAGTGGGAATAATTATAATGATGGTATAAATATTTCTGGTAGTGTTGGGCAATCAGTTAAGTCTACTAAAGATGGCAAAATTGTTTTCACTGGCGACAGTTTGAAAAGTTTTGGCAATCTAGTTATTGTGAAGCATAATGATGGATTGCTAACCGCTTATGCACATCTTTCTTCTATAACCGTTAGGAAAGACCAGAATGTTAAACAGGGTGACGAGATAGGTAAGGTAGGAAACACTGGAAAGGTTGATTCACCACAATTATATTTTGCCGTACGTAAGGGCAAGCAATCTATGAACCCAATGAATTATCTTAGATGATAGTTTTAGGCGTAACAGGCAGTATAGGAAGCGGTAAAAGCTACTTCTGTAAAAAATTCTCTGCAAAAAAAGGGGTTAAATTTGTTTCATCTGACACCATGGTACATGACCTCTATGCGCATAATAATCAGGTTTTGGAGTTCATAAAACATAATTTTACCGAAGCGTTAATTGAAAATAAAATAGACCGAAAGATGCTTGGAAAGATTGTTTTTAATGATAAAAAAAGACGCAAGATATTAGAAAATTTCATTTATCCGCTATTAAAGAAAAAACGTAAAAAGCAGATGGATATATACAGGCGTAATGGGTTAAAGATTCTTGTTCTGGAAATTCCGTTATTATTTGAAAATGAACTCCAAGAAGAATGTGACTATACTTTAACTGTTTTCTGCAATAAATTTATACAGGAACAACGGGCTTTAAAACGAGCTGGGTTTACTAGAGAAAATTTTATGAGAGTTTTGGCCACCCAAATGAATGTGCAGAAAAAAATCAGACTTTCAGATTTCTCGGTCAATAGTGGAAGGAATATTTCTGGCAGGCTGAATGATATATATTTTCAGCTTATTTCAAAATAAAATTCCAGTATAATTTGGCAAAATTAATATTGTATAATTTTTTTAGGCCAACCATTCCAGCGGGACAGGTAACATTTACTTCGGTCAAGTAATCACCAATAGTATCAAGACCACAAATTAATATTTCCTCTT
This sequence comes from Alphaproteobacteria bacterium, assembly GCA_003531345.1. Taxonomy (GTDB): domain Bacteria; phylum Pseudomonadota; class Alphaproteobacteria; order Rickettsiales; family UBA8987; genus UBA8987. The sequence continues at coordinate 4,219 of DQGZ01000188.1, forward strand.
TTTTTAGTAGCGGCTTTAATATACCGCATATGTCTTTTTCAACTGGAGTAAGTTCTGACTTTTGAAAACTTCCACCCCTTGCTATTGCTGCCTGTATCTGCCCATCTGGTGGTACACGATTAAAACAGCCAATATATTCACCATCCAGCAGAACTATCCTCTTATCGCCCTTTTTTACTTCTGGTATATATTGTTGTGCTATAAGTGGCTCACTGTATTTTTCAGAGAGCAACTGAAATATTGACTTGTAATTTTCCTCCTCCTTTTTAAGGCGGAAAACACTTCTGCCTGCAAATTCATAAAGGGGTTTGATTATTATATCATTATTTTCACGCCAGAAATTCTCTATCTTCTCTAAGTTTTCAGATACCAAAGTTTTGGGAGTAAATTTCAGCAAATTAGTAGCAAGAATTTTTTCTGGGTAATTAACTATAGCAAGCGGGTTATTATATATCTGTGCAGAATTTCTATAATGATGAAGTAACATCATTGTAGAAAAGTATCTTGAGTCAAAAGGTGGGTTGAGCCTTATAGTAACAATAGTTTTTTCTGATATTATTATTGTTTCAGGTTTTTCTTCCTCTTTAAGCTCACCATTTTCAAGAAAAACTTTATGAGCATTTGCCTTCAATAAATTATCTTCAAGAAAAAGTTCGTTTGCTCTGAAAGCATAAGTTTCCAAACCACGCTCTACGCTTTCTGCTATCAACATATTAGTATCACCCTTGTCTGGATGACCGATCTTTTCTGTAAGAAACAGGGAGCGCATCAGAAAATGCAATAAATGTTATTGATGTAATAAAGATATATAGATAGTTTAAAAAAACCTATTACTTAAAACTACCTACCAGCTTCAACATTTCTTCTCAGAGACTCAACATCTTCAAAATTGATGCTTGGGTCAACCTGATAATTAGAAGGTACTACCTGATTATCAATTGTTTGTGATATTATATTACCCTGAGCGTCTTTATAAACTTCTTCCCTAACGGTCTCAATCCTTTCACGGATAAGGTCAACTTCTATATCCACCCTTCTGTCTGCCTGAAGGCAGGCAATTTGTTCAGCTTTTGGCCTGTTGGTAGGGCAAGTGGTAACAGGTCTACGTTCACCATAAAAGCCATACTGAACATCACCAGAGGTAAAATAACCCTTGCTGTTGAAATAATTAAGAACGTTCAAAGCACGCTTACGTGAAAGTTTTATGTTATGTGCATCAGTTGCGTGTCTATCTGCATAACCCACAAGTCTTACTGCTGTAACACCTTTTGATTTAGTGATTTCATCAATAACTTCATTCATTCTGGTTTCATCATCACTGTCTATGTTGAACATGTCATTATCAAAATATACGGATTGCCTTAATATGTCAGAGTATTTTATGAGTTTTTCACGAACTAACATCTCTGGTTTTGGAGCTGGCTCTGGCTCATTAACATACAAAACATCTTCATATCCACAAGGGTCACAACACTGGTCTGCAATCCATTTAGTTCTGATACAGTTTCCTCTTTCATCAAGCAATATTCCGCCTCTTTTGTCTTTTGCTATCTCTATAACCTCGGCAAAAGCTGAAGTAGAAATGAAAAATAGGGTGGCTAGTAACGCTAATTTACTGATTTTATTCATAAATCCTTTTTAAACTTGATGTTGCCCAAATGCTTCTAAATGGCTTTTAGAGCATTTTAGCCTAAAAAGTCAAAGGTTTTTGCATAATATCAGTGCATTTTCTAGTTTTGAACCTGAATTATAATAGTTTCTTCTTTTTCCTGATTCTACAAACCCTTGATTTTTATATAACATTATAGCCGCATGATTAGATTCAGCAACCTCCAGAAATATTTTTTTGATATTCTCGCCTCTCAGTTTTTCAAATAAAATAGATAATATTTTTTTACCATATCCTTTGTTCCTGAAATTTTTCATAGTTCCAAAATCTAGAATCTCCACCTCATCTTCATATATTGTTTTATAGAATAGAAAACATATGGTCAGACCATTTTCCTGAAGTTTCAATAAACTGGAATTTTTAACAAGAAATTCAAGCTCAGGTTCAGCTTCTCTTTCAGGAAAACAATCATTATATATATCAAGCAATTGATTATCAAAATTCATGAGTTATTTAGAAAATTCTTTATAATTTTTTGTCCAGTTTTCTGGCTTTTTTCTGGGTGGAATTGTACCCCCCATATATTATCCTTATTAACTATTGCAGTTATATTGCTGCCATAATTTACTTTTGCGGTAACATTTCTATCATCAGTAATAAAATGATATGAATGAACAAAATAAAAATCATCTTTTTCAGTAAAGCCCTCGGTTATTTTGTTTTTCTTTATTTCGACTAAGTTATTCCAACCCATATGTGGAAGTTTTAAGCAGGTAGTTGGTAGTTGGTAGTTAGTAGTTAGTGTTTTTTTACTAATTTCTGCCTCTTGACTTCTTATCTCTATCTGCGCTACCTCGCCCTCTATTAACCCCAAACCTTCAAACTTTCCATGTTCATAACCATATTGGGCTAACATCTGCATACCAACGCAAATGCCTAAAAAAGGGTTTTTATTATTCAAAACTTGGTCTTTTATTGCGTCTACCATTTTTGGTATTTTTTTGATACCCGCAACGCAATCACCAAAGCTACCCACACCAGGCACAATTATATAGGCCGCCTTTTCTAATTCTTTTGCATCATCAGTTACTGTCACATTCAAATTTAAATTATTGTCAGCAACTACTTTTTCAAAAGCTTTTTTAGCAGAGTGAATATTACCCGAGCCATAATTTATGATTACTATATTTTTCATAATTATTTTTATATTCGTCAATGCGAGGAAGGAACTGACGAAGCAATCTATCCTAACGAACGATAATCCCGCTTCAATGGATTGCTTCGGAATAAATTCCTCGCTTTAACGCTTAATTTACTTTCTCAATTTCTCTTCAATCAGATCCACTATTATTTTTGCTATATGTGATTTTTCGGTTTTTTCAATTTTGTTCAATGCCCCTGTTTTGCCTATGATAAAAACTTCATTGTTATCTTCACCGAAAGCTTTGCCTTCTCCCACTTCATTGGCAATTATATAATCGCAATTCTTACGTTCCAGTTTTACCATTGCATTCTCTACCACATGTTCTGTTTCGGCTGCAAAGCCAATTACAAGCTCTGGGCGGTTTTTGCCCTTGCGTGACAGTTCAGTTAAAATATCTGGGTTTTCAATAAGGTTTAAAATGAAGCTATGTTCTTCAGGTTTCTTTTTTATTTTTGCGTTCTTGGTATTTTCTGGCTTCCAGTCTGAAACAGCGGCAACGCAAACTGCTGCATTTACTGGCAGACTGTTCATAGCAGCTTTTAACATCTCATCAGCAGAATTTACCTTTACAAGATTTATACCTTTAGGTGTTTTAAGGTCTGTTGGTCCAGAAATAAGAGTTACTTTACCACCACGTACAATAAGCTCTTCAGCTATTTCATAACCCTGTTTACCTGAGGAGTAATTTGAAATATAACGCACTGGGTCAATATTTTCTCTAGTTGGGCCCGCGGTTACTAAAAATGAATATTTTGCTAAAGTTTTATTCTCATCATTTACTGGTATTGAACTTACATTTCCAGTTATTTCTGTAATATCTGCCATTTTGCCAACACCTTCTTCACCGCAGGCAAGTTTTCCGTCTTGTGGATCAATTATTTTATAACCATATGATTTTATGGTTTTAATATTTCTTTGCGTTGCAGGGTGTGCCCACATTTCCTTGTTCATTGCTGGTGCAAAAATTATCTGCTTGTCGGAAGCGATACATAGGGTTGAAGCAAGGTCATCACATAGTCCGTTGGCTATCTTTGCCATAAAATCTGCCGTTGCGGGTGCAACTAATATAATATCATTTTCACGAGATAATTGAATATGTGGCATTTTGGCTTCGTCTTCCTCATCAATTTGCCACATATCAGTATAGGTTTTTTTACCTGACAGGTATGATAGTGCATCTTCCGCCACAAAATGTTTTGCAGAATTGGTAAGTACACAAGTAACTTCATTGCCCTGTTCTTTCAAGCGAGAAACAAGGTCTGGTATTTTCACCGCCGCGATTGAGCCAGTTGATATAAGTAAAATTTTTGCCATGGACTTAGATTTATTAGAAAATATAGTGCAAAACAAGCAGAATCAAAGTTGCTGTAACTGCACCATAGACAAAATAGCTGATATTTCGGTCATAATAACGGTTTTGTTTTGTAGTTATTATACCTTGTGGGGTTACCACTTTATTCAAAGTCTGGATAGTGAATTTAATAGTATTCAACACATCTTTTGCTTCCTCTATTCTGTCTTTAGTACGAGCCTTTACACTGAAATTTTCCTTCCCCCAATCTTCAATTAACCCACGTGAAAGCTCCCAAATATTAAGGTTCGGGTTTAATGTTCTGCCAATTCCTTCTGCCATTGCCATGGTTTTTTGCAGCAAGAAAAG
>DQGZ01000149.1 GCA_003531345.1 Alphaproteobacteria bacterium
TATGAATATGCCATTGATAAATTGATTTTTTTGGTGCAGAATATCACAAAAAAAATAATAGCATGAACATAATTGACGGTAAAAAATTTGCAGAAAATCTTCGAAAAAAAATAGCTGAAGAAGTTGAAGAGTTGAAGGACAGAACTGGAAAAGTTCCAGGTCTGGCGGTGGTTCTGGTGGGTAATGATCCTGCAAGTCAGGTTTATGTTGCCAATAAAGCGAAGCAAACCAAGGAAGTAGGAATGAACTCCTATGAACATGTTCTAACGGCAGATACATCTCAAAAAGACCTGTTGCATATAATAAAGAATCTTAACGCCAATGAGAATGTTCACGGCATATTAGTGCAACTGCCTTTGCCGAAACATATTTCAGAAGATGCGGTAATAAACGCAATCTCTCCAGAAAAAGACGTAGACGGCTTCCACGTAGTAAATCGTGGCAGGTTAATAACGGGGCAAGACGCTCTAGTGCCATGTACCCCGCTTGGGTGCCTTATGCTGCTAAAAGACAGGCTTTTCAATCTTGAAGGGTTGCATGCGGTTGTTATCGGGCGCTCCAATATAGTTGGTAAGCCAATGGCACAATTACTGCTCAATGAGGGGTGCACTGTAACTGTGTGCCATTCCAAAACTAAAGACATTAAATCACACACCCAGAAGGCGGATATAATTGTTGTTGCGGTGGGTAAACCCAATATGCTTGAGGCAGAGTGGATAAAAGAAGGCGCAACTATTATTGACGTTGGTATAAACAGGGTTACAGTTCAGGCAGAAAATTCAAATGAATCACCAACCACAAAATTAGTGGGTGATGTTAATTTCAATAGCTGCAAAGAGAAAGCTGGTGGCATAACCCCAGTTCCTGGCGGTGTTGGGCCCATGACAATAGCCTGCCTGCTAAGCAATACCCTGAAGGCATTTAAGGCGGGTAATTGAAATTATAAAAACCTCTTTTGTTTAACTTTTGGTAAGTTAAATCTGTTTTTAAGTTAGTGTGGAATTTATCACATTTTTTAGTGATTATGCAACATTACTATTTTTTAGTTGATATAAATCAATAGTCACTATTTCAACCTATGGTATATTTCTTCGAAAATCAATCAGGGGGATATGAAAAAAGACCTTTTTCTAACTGGCAAACAAAGGGACATGAAAGACGGTGATATTATCGTCAGTAAAACCAATCTTAAAGGGCATGTAGTTTATGGTAATGATGTATTCTGTGATATAGCTGGTTATACAGTTTCAGAAATTATGGGTACGCCGCACAGTTTCCTGCGTCACCCAGATATGCCACGCTGCGTATTCAAATTATTATGGGACTCAATACAGGCAGGAAAGGAGATATTCGCTTATGTGGTAAATCGTGCCAAAAATGGTGATCACTACTGGGTTATGGCGCATGTTACCCCAAGTTTTGACCCCACAGGGAATATAATAGGCTATCATTCAAACCGCCGTAAACCATCTAATTCTGCAATAAACGCCATCTCCAGCCTTTATAAAACCCTTAAGCAGGTTGAAAGTAATTCAGCTAACCCGAAAGATGGTATGCAGGCAGGTTATGAACATTTAATAAAAATATTAAACGAAAAAAATATTTCATATGATGAATTTATCCTCTCTATCTAAGTTATACATTTGTATAATCGCACTTTTTGTCTCTGCTGTTATTGGAAGTTTTTACCATGACCCGCTGGTAATAGGTTGGCAGATACTTTCCTTTGCTGGCTGTATTTATTTTTATTTCAGGTCAAAGAAATTTATTGCTAATGCTGGTAATGTTTGCCTTGCTGTCCGTGCAGGTGATTTTGAACAGAGAATAATAAATGCTACTGAGGCGGGGGATCTGAAAAAGCTTTCTGATTCAGTAAATGCTGCAATTGATATTTCAGATGCCTTTGTACGTGAATCTCAGCTGGCGATGAAGGCTGCCAGTGAAGGGCGTTACTACCGCAAGATACGTGAAGAGGGTATGAATGGCGCATTCATAGTTGCTGTGCGTGGTATCAATAGCGCAATTGACCTACTCAAAAATAAAGACGATGCGGATAAACAGAATAAAAAAATGGTTGAGCAATTGCTGCACAATATCAATGAAATGGTTGGGCAGGCTTCGGCTGGTAATCTTTCCGTAAGAGCAGACGAAAGCAGTTTTGACGGTGGTTATAAAGAGCTGGTGGTTAAAATGAACAGCCTGATGACCACAATAGCCGCACCAATTAGTGAAACTATAAAGGTGCTACAATACTTAGCAGAAGGTGACCTCACCAAAACTATAAGCGGCAATTATGAAGGAATGTTCGCTGATATTAAAAACTCTATAAATGATACTATTGCCAAGCTTAATCAGATAACCTCTGAAATAAAAGATTCAGCGCGCAGTGTTTCTGGCTCTGCTTCTGAAATCTCATCTGCAAGCTCTGACCTTTCACGTCGTACAGAGAGTCAAGCCTCAACATTGGAGCAAACCGCCGCATCAATGGAGCAGATAACAGGCGCAGTGACCCAGAACACCAAAAATGCACGTGATGCTAATCAGTTCGCCTCCGAGGCAACAATTATTGCCCAAGAGGGGGGTGAGGTGGTTAAAAAAGTTATTGATGCAATGGGCAGGATAGCAGAAAGCTCAACCAAGATAGCCGATATTATTTCAGTAATAGATGAAATAGCATTCCAGACCAACCTGCTTGCACTTAATGCCGCAGTGGAGGCCGCAAGGGCAGGGGACGCAGGCAAGGGCTTTGCCGTAGTGGCGGATGAGGTTCGTTCACTTGCGGGGCGTTCAGCTACTGCCTCTAAGGAGATAAAAAACCTTATCCAGCAATCAGTAACTCAGGTGAAAGACGGCTCAGGGCTGGTAGATAAAGCTGGGATAACTCTGGAAAGAATTATAGACAGCTTCAACAAGCTTGCTAACCTGATAGCGGATATTTCCAACGCATCAGAAGAGCAGTCAACGGGCATAAATGAAATTAATTCTGCCGTTTCACAGATGGACGCAACCACTCAGGAAAATGCCGCAATGGTTGAGGAGCAAACCGCCGCTGCCGAAACTTTAACTCAGCTTGCAAGTGACCTGCTACACCTGATAAACTTCTTCAAGTCAAACCAAGGCAATGATTATTATGATGCTCCTAAGGCGCAGAAGAGAATATCAGGCAATGAAAATAAAAAGATAAGCAATATTTCTGATTCTAAAAAATATCCGCTAAAGCCAAAAATGGGAACAAAAACTACAAGGTCATCAGGTAATGCCACACTGGCAGAAGGCTGGGAGGAATTTTAGACCTCCGTCCCGCCCACGGTTAAGCCGCCGATAAGCATTGAGGGCTGACCAACGCCAACTGGCACGCCTTGCCCTTCCTTACCGCAAGTGCCGATACCCGCATCAAGCGCCATATCATTAGCTATTCCCTTCACATTTTTTAAACATTCAGGGCCATTGCCAATAAGTGTTGCGCCCTTTATCGGTACTGTGATCTTGCCATTTTCAATTTTATACGCCTCATTAGCACTGAAAACGAACTTACCGCTTGTTATATCAACCTGCCCACCGCCGAATGAAACCGCATAAATTCCGTTCTTAACTCTGGAGATAAGTTCTTCTTTAGTTGAATTGCCACCTAGCATATAAGTGTTGGTCATGCGGGGCAGTACCATGTGTTCATAGCTTTCACGCCTGCCATTGCCAGTTGGCTTAACGCCCATCAGGCGGGCGTTCATTCTGTCCTGCATATAGCCTACTAATATACCATCTTCTATCAAAGTGGTTTTGGTGGTTGGCGTTCCTTCATCATCAACGCTTAAAGAGCCCCTGCGCTCACTCAATGTTCCATCATCAATAACTGTTACACCTTTTGCAGCAACCTGTTGCCCCATTAAATTATGGAATGCAGAGGTTTTTTTGCGATTAAAATCCCCCTCTAATCCGTGGCCTACTGCCTCATGCAGTAATATTCCTGGCCAGCCACTGCCCAGCACCACGTCCATTTCGCCTGCGGGGCTTGGCACGGATTTTAAATTAACTAAAGCCTCACGTAGTGCTTCGTCACATGCTTTTTGCCAAGTTTCAGCATTTAAATATTGCTTATAGGTTTTCCTGCCGCCAGTGCCATAGCCGCCACGCTCTTTGCGCCCGTTCTCTTCAACAATTACAGAGATATTAAGGCGCACCAGTGGGCGTAGGTCAGATATTTCCATACCGTTGGCACGAATAATATGTACCACCTGAAATTCGCCAGCTACAGAAGCTGATACCTGAACTACTCGATGGTCTTTCTTGCGTAAATAACTATCAATTTCTTTTAATATTGCCGTTTTTTCTGAAAAGCTCATTTCATCCAGCGGGCTTTCGCCTTTATATAGTGGCTTTATGTTAGTATTTGGTGCAACATCCTGTTTGAATGAATTCGCAGATGATTTCAGTGCGCTGATATTCGCTGCTGCTTTTTTTAAGGACTCCTCAGTCAGGATAGATGAATGTGCATAACCAGTAGTTTCACCAATTATCCCCCTTAACCCAAAACCCTGTGTTGTATCAAAGCTGGAGGACTTAATTATCCCCTCATCCAGTGAAATGGACTCACTAGTGGTATATTCCAGAAACAGTTCGCCATCATCCATCATTCCGATGCTCTGTGATAAAATACGATTCACAGCGCTTTTATCCAACCCGTAATCAGTAAAGAAAATATTTTGTGATAGTGTCATTAGAAATATGAATTATTATAACTATAATATTTAATATAAGTAATTGTTAATTATATTAAACCTAAATCTAACATTTCTTCTTGATTTTGTATGCTTAGTGTAGTTAAGCATATAAAGAACTTATTTTTTACAATAATGAAGCAGTTGCTAACTTTCCTTTCTGTTTTAATTTCACCATTCTTTGCTTTTTCAGAAGAGTATAAAGGCATGGCTTACCCTATGCAGCTTGGCTTTCAGGATGCGGCAAGTCCAGTGATGGAAAGGCTTGATCAGTTGCATGACTGGTTACTTATAATGTGTTTTGGCATTAGCCTGTTTGTTCTAGCTTTGCTTGTGTATGTTTGTATTCGTTTTCGTGCTAGTAAAAACCCTGTGCCTTCAAAAACAACTCACAACACACTTATTGAGGTGATATGGACAGTAGTTCCAATAATGATTCTGGTTGCCATAATTATTCCGTCTTGGCGTTTAATTAATTATATGCACAAACACCCAGACCCAGAAATTACCATCAAGGCAATAGGTTATCAGTGGTATTGGGGTTATGAATATGTTGATGGCTTAGGTAAAGGCATAAATTTTGAAAGCTATATGAAGCTTGAAAAAGCACCAGAGGGGCAGGAGGCTCTGCAATTACAAGAAGGTGAGCCAAGATTGCTTGCAACTGACAATAAAGTTGTTGTTCCAGTTAATACACCAATTCGCGTTCTTACTACTGCGGCGGATGTTATTCACGCTTGGGCAGTTCCAGCATTTGGCGTAAAAAAAGACGCAATGCCAGGCAGAATAAATGAAACATGGTTTAAGGCAACTAAACAAGGAACGTTCTATGGTCAATGTTCTGAGCTGTGCGGTTCAAAACACGCCTTTATGCCTATTGAGGTAAAAGTGGTATCTAAAAAAGAATATAAAAAATGGGTTAAAGAAAAATCTAAGGAATTAGGTTTAATAAAGGAAGAACCTAAGGCTGAAGAAGGGAAAAAGTAGAAAAGAAAGGCTAGTTTTTTTCGTCATTGCGAAGAGCAAATGCGACGAAGCAATCCATCGGGGCGGGATTATCGCTAGTTAGGATGGATTGCTTCGCTAACGCTCGCAATGACCTAAACAACTAACTACTAATAACTAGATTATGGAAGGCGCACCTAAAGGATGGAAAAGATGGTTATACTCAACTAACCATAAAGATATTGGAACAATGTACCTGATATATGGTATTACTGCGGGTATTATCTCCGCATTGATTTCCGTATGGTTCCGTATGGAGCTGCAACACCCGGGAGATCAGGTGTTTCATGGTAATTACCAGTTCTATAACGTTCTTGTAACTGCACACGCCCTTCTGATGGTGTTTTTTATGATTATGCCGTCACTTATTGGTGGCTTTGGTAACTGGTTCGTTCCACTTCAGATAGGTGCGCCAGACATGGCCTTCCCGCGGCTTAACAATATTAGTTTTTGGCTAATGGTGCCAGGGTTCATCCTTCTTATTCTCGGTGCTGTTTGGCCGTTTGACTGGTCTCTTTACTTTAAGGAAATTGGAACAGAGGCATATAAAGGTAATATATACGCATATTATGACCCAGCAGGTGGTCCAGGTACAGGTTGGACATTATACCCCCCACTTTCAGACAAGGCGGATATATCAGTGGATTTCTCTATCCTTTCGCTTCACTTGCTTGGTATATCTTCAATATTAGGTGCAATAAATTTTATCGTTACCATTTTCAATATGCGCTGCAAGGGTATGTCATTATTTAAAATGCCTCTCTTTGTCTGGTCAATTTTAGTAACGGCTATTCTTCTTGTTCTTGCGCTTCCAGTTTTAGCTGGTGCAATAACCATGTTACTGACAGACCGTAACTTCGGCACTCACTTCTTCAAACCTGAAGGCGGTGGTGACCCAATATTATTCCAGCATTTATTCTGGTTCTTTGGTCACCCAGAGGTTTACATTATCATTCTTCCTGGCTTCGGGATTATCTCGCAGATAGTTTCAACTTTCTCTAGAAAGCCTGTATTTGGTTATGTTCCAATGGTTTATGCAATGGCTTCTATCGGTGTGGTTGGCTTTGCGGTTTGGGCGCACCATATGTTCACAGTTGGTTACAGCCTGAACACAAAATTATACTTCACAGTTGCAACAATGATAATTGCCGTGCCAACAGGTGTTAAGATATTCAGTTGGATTGCAACCATGTGGGGCGGCTCAATCTCATTCAAAACACCAATGTTATTTGCGATAGGCTTTATTTTCGTATTCGTAGTTGGTGGCGTTACTGGTGTGGTACTTGCCAATGCTGGTATGGATATTCCAATGCACGATACTTATTATGTAGTTGCCCACTTCCACTATGTTATGAGTTTAGGGGCGTTATTTGCTGCTTTTGCAGGGTTTTATTACTGGTTCCCTAAAATGAATGGCAGAATGTTACCTGAATGGGCTGGTATAACGCACTTCATCACCACTTTTATTGGCACAAATTTAACTTTCTTCCCGCAGCACTTTTTAGGGCTTGCAGGTATGCCAAGGCGCTATGTTGACTACCCAGATGCCTATGCTTACTGGAATAATATCAGCTCAATAGGTTCATACATAACTATGGGTTCAACTTTCTTCTTCCTGTTCATAGTGTTCTGGAGTATGTGTAGAGGTAAAAAAGCGGGTGATAACCCATGGGGCAAGGGGGCTACAACATTAGAATGGACAATTCCATCACCACCGCAATATCACACATTTTCAACGCCACCAGTGTTGGAAGATAAAGGAAACGGACATTAAAGATAATTTGACTTCAGAACTGGCAATAATCTGTAGTTCTGAAGTTCTTTAACAACCAACCAAAGGAGCTATATGGAAAAAAATCATTGTTCAACCCCAGGTGAAAACCATTGTAATACTAAAGATAATAATTCCTGTGGCACTAGCAAATGTGGTGGCAATAAGAAATGTTTTAACATTCTGATAGCAATATTATTATTTGCCGCTGCGGGAATGCTTACAGGTTATTTAACATGGCAGAAATTATTTATAGCAGATTGGCAGGCTGGTATTGACTCTGGCATGTTCCGCAAAATGGATGATCCAATGTGGCAGTATTGCGGAGTTATTCAGTTGTTACATGCAATAATATTTGTTGCTATATTCCGTAAATACGCAACTCTTACCTGCTCGCCATGTGGCACAAAGTTTGGTCGTGGTGCAGTGTTTGGTTTTTATATATGGTTGTTAGCTGGTGTTATAGGTGGCTTGTGGTGGTTTATCACAGAAAATGTAAGCCTTAACCTTTTATATGCAATGCTAGTTGGTACAGGCAGTCACTACATACTAGGCGGTGGGCTGGTTGGTCTGTTTTTACTTCACGGCAAGGAAAAAACTTCGTGCGGCAACAAGTAACAATAAACTCCCAGCTCTCCGAAGTTAAGGATTTTATATCGCTGTTAAAACCACGTGTAATGAGCCTTGTGGTTTTTACTGGCTTGATAGGTATGCTTATTGCGCCAGGAAATATCCACCCGCTTATTGCAACTATTGCTATAATTTGTATTACATTCGGCAGCGGTGCTAGCGGTGCAATTAATATGTGGTATGAGCGTGAGCTTGATGCGAAAATGAGCCGCACTAAAAACCGCCCGTTACCGCAGGGTAAAATATCAGCTCAGGCAGCGCTGGATTTTGCAGGTGTCTTGGCGTTCACTTCGGTTTTTCTTATGGCATTTGCGGTGAATGTAATGGCGGCATTTCTGCTGCTTTGCGCCATATTATTCTATGTTTTTATTTATACTATCTGGCTTAAGCCCCGCACTCCGCAAAACATTGTTATAGGTGGTGCGGCAGGTGCTTTTCCGCCGCTTATAGGCTGGGCTGCGGTAGCTGGTGATATTTCTCTCATGCCAGTTTTATTATTTATCATAACCTTCCTCTGGACGCCCCCGCATTTCTGGGCGCTAGCCCTATATAAGAATGAGGATTACAAAATGGCAGGCATACCAATGATGCCCGTAATATACGGCGCAGCTGAAACCAAAAAGCAGATGCTCCTTTACACAGTTGCTCTGGTTGCGTTTTCGCTGATGCCTTATTTTATTGGTTTCTCTGGCTTTATCTACCTTGCCGTAGCAGCCCTTTCTGGAGGGAATTTTCTACACCATGCAGTAAAAGTCTATAAACAACCATCAGAATCCAACTGCAAAAAGATGTTTCTTTATTCCATAATCTATCTTTTTGTGATATATCTGGCAGTGTTAATTGATAAAGTGGTTTATGGTTGATAGAAATGATTCGGGGGGGGGGCATTCTGATGATGGCTCTTTATCCGAAGGTGGTATTAGAGATTTAACAATAGAATCAAATAGAGGGGGAAAACCTCTGGCTTGGCTTCTTAGAGAGATAGATAAGGGTTCTAGAACAAGCGGGGTTTCTCATAGGAGTGGAGATGGTAACGGAGCAACAGATAGTGATGGTAGGAAGGGTAAAGGGGTTTCAGGTGATGGAAGTCTAGGTAGAAGAAAAGGTGACTATAGAGACGACAAGTGGTTTGAACTTTAAGTTATAAAATGGATTTAAAAAAATTATATTATTAGTAAAAAGAGCGAAATAGTAATAGAGAGCTAATTTATGCCCCACGCACCGCAACATAATGAAAAAAAAGTTAAAAATTACCTGATATTAGGAATTTTACTCCTGATAGTGGTTACAGTTTTTGCAGTAACGTTGGTGAAATTGCAGATAAATTACTAAATGAACAAAAACTCTCAAACTGCCCTGAATATTGCTGCTGTAGTTATTGGCATGTTCGGCTTGGCATATGCCAGTGTACCTCTTTATGACGCATTCTGCAGGCTTACAGGTTATGGTGGCACACCAAATACCAGTGTAACTGAAGCGCCAACCCAAATATATGATCGTGAAATTAAGGTGATGTTCAATACAGATGTATCACCCGCTCTTAATCTTGAATTTAAAGCCCTGCAAAGCAAAGTAACAGTAAAGGTGGGTGAGCAGAAGCTGGCGTTCTTTACAGTAGAAAATCTTTCAGATAAAGACGACACACTAATTGCCACTTATAATGTAGTGCCAGAAACAACAGGCTCTTATTTTGTAAAGTTAAAATGTTTCTGTTTTGACAAACAATTAATAAAAGCTCGCCAGAAAATCACCTTCCCAGTATCATTTTTTATTGACCCCGAAATAATGAATGATAAAGAATTAGACAATGTTAAGACAATAACGCTGTCTTACACGTTTTTTAGAAGTGAGTGATTAGGAATTAGGAACTAGGAAGTAATGTGTTTCTAATTCCTAATTCCTAACCCCTAATTCCTGATTTATGGCGCACGATAACCACGACAATCATCACCACGAGAAAAACCACCCATACCACATTATTGAGCTTTCTCCATACCCTATACTTACTTCATTTTCATTGCTTGTTTTAGCAATAGGTGCAGTGCTCACCATGCATGAGATACACCATGCACAAAGGTTGCTTGGTCTTGGTTTTGCTGCGGTGATTGCATGCGCTTTTTTCTGGTGGAGGAAAGTTATAAGAGAGGGGGCTGTTGAAAAAGAACACACAATTGAAGTTCAGCGCGGACTTAGAATGGGTATGGCACTTTTCATCTGCTCTGAGGTTATGTTCTTCGTTGCCTTTTTCTGGAGTTATTTTGACAGTTTTTTTAAAGCTGTCTGGTTTCAGTTACAACAATTTGACTTTGATAATCTTGCTTATTTTTCTGATAAAACTCATGTATGGCCACCTGAAGGCATAAAAACCTTTGACGCATGGGACTTGCCTTTTATGAATACTCTTATTCTTCTTCTTTCAGGCACAACGGTTACTTGGGCGCACCACGCGCTATTGCATGGTGACAGGAGGGGGTTAAAACAAGGTTTGGGTTTAACTGTGTTTTTGGGCGTAATGTTCACTATATGCCAAGCATATGAATATTCTCATGCGGCTTTCAGCTTTGATCAGAATAATTATTCATCAAACTTCTACATGGCAACGGGCTTCCATGGTTTCCATGTTATAGTGGGTACAATATTTTTAGCTATCTGCTGGATACGTTCATTAAAAGGTCAGCTAACTCCTGAAAACCATCTAGGCTTTGAATTTGCTGCATGGTACTGGCACTTTGTAGATGTTGTATGGCTGTTCCTGTTCGTTGCCGTTTACTGGTTCGGCGAGTGATGTTGTAATTGTATTAAAGAGATTTTGGTAAAGCGCTTCCTCACAATGTATAAAAATTCCTGTGAATAAATTAGGGGGAAAATAATATTTGGTTATTTATAAAACCGATAATACAAAGGGTCTAGCCTCTTAGAAAATAGGGTTTTGGAAATTCGGGAAAATGGACGGATTGCAACCTAAAATATAGCTATGTAATTTATCACAACCCTTCGGCAACGATTTATGTAACCTTTACACACAGTAAAATTTATATTTCGTTTAATTTTTTAAGTTATTATAGACACAGTTGGTAAATTTTATTAAATTTCA
>DQGZ01000049.1 GCA_003531345.1 Alphaproteobacteria bacterium
CAACGCAGAGCGTGGCTTTTCATTTTCATTTGATGGACCGCTTGATATGCGTATGAGTCAAAGCGGAACTAGTGCGACGGATTTTATAAATGCCGCAGATGAAAAAGAAATTGCTGATGTAATTTTTAAATATGGTGATGAGCGCCGCTCAAGGCAGATCGCAAAAAATATTTGTGAGGCAAGAAAAATAAAACCAATAGCAACCACAAAAGGGCTGGCAGGTTTGGTTGCAAAGGTGTTTGGTGGTTTTAGAGGCGAAACTCACCCAGCAACCCGTACCTTCCAGGCGATACGTATCTATATAAATCAGGAATTTGAACAGTTGGAGCGGGCTTTGGAAAAGGCCGTGAAACATCTTAAAGCAAATGGTGTTCTAGCTGTAATCAGCTTCCACTCTGGTGAAGATGCCATAGTTAAGGCTTTTTTTAATGAGAAAACGGGTAAAAATGAAAATTTTAATCGCTATCTACCTGAAAATAATGTAAAAAGTACTTTACTTAACAAATATTTAATTTTATCAAGGAAGCCTATACCGCCCTCTGAAAGTGAGGTTTTACGCAATGTTCGCGCAAGATCAGCAAAGTTAAGGGGGTTAAAAAAACTGTGAAACTATAACAAGTCTGCCATTTTGGGGAATGTTTTTAAGAACTTCTACATATTTATATATTTTTTCAGTACTTTCGCTAATAGTGCTGGTTTATGTCTTTGAGAACAAGGTTGATAAAGTAACATCACAAATAAAAATCTCCGCAGAAAATATCAGGAAGTATAAAGAGGATATTAATATCCTTGAAGCGGAATGGAGTTACCAGAATTCTCCAGAAAGGCTTACCAAGCTTTTTGTTTCATTAAATTTACGGCAAGATATGTCTGAAGCGAAAATGCAGCAATTTTCTAATCTGAATAATTTGCCTGAGAAAAATATTCTCTATAATAAAACTGCCCAGACGGGGTCTGTTCAAACTACATATTAACAGCGGCAAGTTAAAGTTGCCAAGATACAACTTAAGGGGTATTTTTTACCATAAATTTGCTATTTTATATATTCACATCCTTTTAATGCCATTAACTTATTTATATGCTGACGATACATAATTGCTAACAATGAGGTTTTTATAAAAGTTCTAGTTTCAATAAAACGTGTGGTTGATTATCGGGTCAATGTTCGCTCTAAAGCTGATGATAGCGGTGTTGACATTGCCAATGTTAAAATGTCAATGAACCCATTTGACGAGATAGCAGTAGAAGAGGCTATCAGGTTAAAAGAAAAGGGGGTAGCAACTGAAATTGTAATTGTTTCCATAGGTGATACAAAAAACGAAGAGATAATCCGCCAGGCAATAGCAATGGGCGCTGACAGAGGGATTCTAGTTGCAAGTGATAAAGAAATACAACCACTTGCCGCAGCAAAAATATTAAAGAAAATAGCGGAAAAAGAAGCTCCAAAATTAATAATTTTAGGCAAGCAAGCAATTGATGATGACTCAAACCAGACAGGGCAAATGCTAGCTAGCATGCTTAATTATGCTCAGGCAACTTTCGCATCAAAGATAGAAATAAAGGGGGAGGAAGCTGAGATTATAAGAGAAGTTGATGGTGGGTTAGTTACAGTTTCTGTGAAATTGCCAGCCGTAATAACAACGGATCTAAGGCTTAATGAACCACGTTATGTAAAACTTCCTGATATTATGAAAGCTCGCAGCAAGCCACTGGAAAAAATTACATTAGATGGTTTAGGGGTGGATGTAACCCCTAGGCTGCAATATCTGAAATATCAGGCGCCACAAAAAAGGCAGGCGGGAATTAAAGTTCCTGATGTTGATTCTTTAATTAACGAATTAAAAAGGAGGCAACTTGTTTAAAAGTTTGAAATATATGTTGGCGCTGCTTGTACTTGCAAGTTGCGATGGTAAGGAAAATTTACCTTCAGGTTTTGAATTGGTGTCATCAGATGGAATATCGCATTTTATGTATGTGGATAAAGTGCAGTATGGTGACAGGGTAGCCCAAAGGGAAGCGGGAAGGATAGTATGTACGGTCTACTTCCAGCAGGAAGATTATTGCGATGTGTATTTATGGAAAAGCCGTGATAACATACCAAATTCCTTACCTATTATAAACAGAAGTGAGGTTATTGGTGTTTACAGGATGAGGAATGGTTCCGCTGAGTTAAAACCACTTATGGAAGATAATAGCGCTCTTTAAGCTCTGTTTGTAATCAATAAATTTATGAGGGTATAAATGACTGTTTTAATAATTACGGAGCATGATGGGAAATATCTAAACCCCAATATTAAAAATCTAGCAACTGCGGCTGGTAAAATTTCAAGTGATGTTGCTGCGCTTGTTATATCAGATAATTCTGTATCTCAGAATTTGGCAGTTGAAGCGTCAAAGATCGCAGGTGTAAAAACAGTTTTAACACTAGCTGATGATAAGTTAAAAAATATTCTTGCTGAAAATACTGCACAGGTTTTAAAAGAAATTTCAGCAAATTATTCCCATATAATTTTTCCTTCAACTACTTTCGGTAAGGATTTGGCGCCAAGATTAGCGGCGCTGCTTGATGTTGCACAGGTTTCAGATGTTATGGAAGTGATTGATGAGTCAACTTTCAAGCGCCCGATATATGCTGGCAATATCATTGCTACCGTAAAATCATCCGATGCAAAAAAGGTTTTAACCATACGTGTTTCAGCATTTGATAAAGCAGAGCAGAATAATAACGCACCTATAGAAGCATTAATGGTTTCAGTGCCAGAAAATAATTTATCAAAATTTATTTCAATACAAAAAACTGAAAGTTCACGGCCAGAATTAACAGCTGCAAAAATAGTTGTAAGTGGTGGCAGGGGTGTTGGTAGTAAAGAGAGTTTTTCTGTTATTGAAAAACTGGCTGATAAATTAGGTGCAGCAGTTGGTGCATCCCGCGCAGCCGTTGATGCTGGTTATGTGCCAAATGATTATCAGGTTGGTCAAACTGGTAAAATAGTAGCGCCAGACCTTTATATTGCAGCTGGAATTTCTGGTGCAATTCAGCATTTAGCAGGAATGAAGGATAGTAAGGTGGTGGTTGCAATAAATAAAGATGAAAATGCCCCGATATTTGAAGTGGCAGATATTGGAATAGTTGGTGATTTATTCAAAATCATTCCTGAGCTTGAAAGTAAGTTGTAAAATTTTTTCTTTAACTCTCTTGCTAAATTTTTTATTTTGAAGTTATATAATTTTAGGAAATATAAAAATCTATTTCCTATTTCCTAACCCCTATCTTTAAATGCTTCCAGCAATAAGAAAAAATATTTCAGCAATTGAAATACCGCAAAGGCATTATAATTCAGCTGTAGAAGCTAATTCATACGCTATAAACTCTTACGCTCTAGGAATTTCAGGCAAATTATGCGGTGTTGATGGTGAGCTTAATTTAAGTGAAAAACGTGCCTTCTTGGGGCTATTTCCATATTTCGGGCTGGAGCATATTCCCATACTTAGGGAAACCGCAAATGATGATTCCTCAGTGTATTTAATGTGCAGAAGGTTCTGTAAGTTCACTAATGAAAATTCTACCATTTCTGCAAAATTATTCGGGCGGTTGTTCAAACTGGCGGGCAGTGATAACACTGTTAATGTTTATGAAATTTCATTTTTAGAAAAAACCTGCGGAATGTTAGGGCTTTCAAAAACATTTCTGGAAAAGGCGTTGGAATATTATTTCCTTGCCAGTGTAAAAAAATTTGAAGGTAATTTTGCCAAGCGTGAAGATATAAAAACCTTTTATCGCAACCAGATAATTAAACTTCACCCTGATATTTATGCTGGTGATAGTTTGCTTTCATACAGGGTTAAGTCTAAAATAATTTCGCTGGCGAATGAACGTTTAAAACTTCTCAATGCACATTATAAAACTTCCCTCACCTAATTTTTCTGAAAGAAAAAGAAATATTGATAGTATAATTTTGCATTATACTGGCATGCAGAGCTTAGATGCAGCGCTGGAAAGAATGACTGATAAACAATATGAAGTTAGCGCACATTATTGCATAGCTAGGGATGGGCGAATTTTCCAATTAGTAGAGGATGAGAAAAAAGCATGGCATGCGGGCAAAAGTTTCTGGAATGGAGTTGAAGGACTGAATGATAGTTCAATAGGCATTGAAATAGAAAATAAGGGGCATGAATTTGGTTATGAAAACTTCCTTGATGTGCAGATGAAATCAGTAATTGAACTTTGCCAAAATTTAATAAAAAAATATAATATAAAAGCCCCCAATATTTTAGGGCATAGCGACATAGCGCCAGAGAGAAAGGAAGACCCAGGTGAATTTTTTGACTGGAAGTTATTAGCGCAAAAAGGAATTGGGTTATATCACAATATAGAGTTTAAGAGTGCAGAATATGAGAATATAAGGGATATAGAGATTGGAGAGTTGAAGAAATTGAGAGAGATAGGGTATAATTTAGAAACTTGGAAACCCAGAAACTTAGAAATAAAGAATTTAAATAATACCAAATTTCCAAATCTCCAAGTTTCTAAGTTTCTAATAACTGCTTTTTACCGCCGCTTTTTCCCTGAACGGATTTTACTTTCCCAAAATGCCAGATACCCAGAAAATATATTGTGGGATGAAAAGACCGCACAGGTTTTAGATGCTATTTACAATAGCTACACTAGATGTTAGAGATTTGCTGGTTTATAGTTGTTAGTTGTTAGTAAAAAATCTAACAACTAACAACTAACAACTAACAACTATTAAAATGCTCTCCTTTCAAGATCTCATTCTTAAACTTCAGAACTTCTGGGCAAAACAAGGTTGCCTAATTTTACAACCTTATGATGTTGAAATGGGTGCTGGAACATTCCACCCTGCAACTACCCTGCGGGCACTGGGTTCAAAACCTTGGGCGGCTGCTTATGTGCAGCCTTCCCGCAGACCGAAGGATGGCAGATATGGTGAGAACCCAAACCGTTTACAGCATTATTACCAGTTTCAGGTTATCATAAAACCTTCACCAGAAAATATACAAGAACTCTACCTGCAAAGCCTTGAAGAAATTGGCATTGATGTAAAACAACATGATATCAGATTCGTTGAGGATGACTGGGAAAGCCCAACTTTAGGCGCATGGGGTTTAGGCTGGGAAGTGTGGTGTGACGGGATGGAAGTTACCCAATTCACTTATTTCCAGCAGGTTGGAGGTTATGATTGCAGACCAGTTGCAGGTGAGATAACTTACGGCCTTGAGCGCTTATGTATGTATATTCAGGGGAAAGAAAATGTTTATGACCTTGAATTCAACAACGCAAAAAACAAGTTGCATAAATTCACTTATGGTGATGTTTTTTTACAAAATGAAAAGGAATTTTCAGCTTTTAATCTTGAATTTGCTGATACAGAAAAATTACTACGGAATTTTAAGGAGTGTGAAATTGAATGCAAAAAGATGATAGAGAAAAACCTACCATTACCAGCTTATGACCAATGTATCAAAGCTTCACATTGTTTTAACCTGCTGGATGCGCGCGGGGTTATTGGTGTGATGGAGCGTGCTGGTTATATAGCTCGTGTGCGTGAGCTTGCAAAGGCTTGCTGTACTGCTTATCTTCAAAACCAAGGTGAGCTTGTTGCCATTGCATAAAAAACTATAAAATTAAAAAGTAACTGCTGTATATTCCTTGTTATTATTCTCAACATGTTGGGTATTTGTTCTTTTCTCTTTATTACTGAGGGTTAGCCTATCAGCAAGCAGGGTTTCAACACTATAGTTTTTGTTAAATAACTCAGTTAACTCCATATTGCTGAACTGGAAATTAAAATTTACCAATAATGACTTGAATATCTGTTCAAGTTTTGCCCTGAAGTTTGAGAGGTCAGATTTTTTAATTAGCCCTTTATTTTCATTATTTTCCATCATCTTAAAAAAGCTTTTGCTTTCCACATCCATTGCAGTTTCAAAATGGGTTTTTACTGAAAAACCAAGCTGATCAGTGAAAGTATCAATATAATTATTCCAGAAATACTGTGCGGATATTTTGTAGGTGTCATTGTCAGTTTTTATTATTTCCTGCTCTGGCTGAGGCTCCTTTTTATAAGCGCATAATTTATCCCAGAAGCTGTTCTTCTTTGCTGAATAATTTTGTGTTTCAAGGTTTTGTGTATCAGTGAATAATTTCTCGTCCAGTGTAATTATTCCCTCACCAGAGATGCCGTAAAAATAAATAGGTCGTAGACCAATAAAATCATCAATAAGATAGGCTTCATTTTTATTTATCAGATAGTCTGAATTGTATATGGCGTTATACGTCATCATTGATATATTAAGAAAACTGTGAACAGCATCACAGCTTCTATTCAGTATAAAACATTCAGCAAAAAGGTAGGCAGTTGGTTTTTTGTAATAATTATCAAAGCTTGCTAATATATTTCTGTCCAGTTCCTGAATAACATAACCATGTATGAAATTAGTTATAAGCGGGTTATTATTTTCTGGTCTCAAAAAGAAATTCATTTCATTTCTGGTTTGGCTTATAACGCTTAGCAGCTCAGATTCCCATAATATTCGGTCTGTTCTGTTCCATTCAAATTTTGAGATAAGTTGCGAA
>DQGZ01000099.1 GCA_003531345.1 Alphaproteobacteria bacterium
TGTCAAACCCAAGGTTTTCTAAAACTGTTTGTGCCTTGATGGCTCTGCGTGGCGCGTTTGAAAGCAAGGCAATTTTCTTACCAGAATTTTTTAAGAACCTTAGAGTTTCCACTGCATGTTCATATGGTTTATGGCCATCATGCAGAACACCCCAAAGATCAATTATGAAATAATTATATTTAGAATAAATTTCTTTTACTGAGGAAATTATTTTCATAACTTCAATATCACGCTTCCCCATGTTAAGCCACCTCCAATTGCCTGCATGGCAAGGGTTTGACCAGGTTGGAATTTATTGTTTGCAAACCCCCAGTCCAGTGCCAGAGGTATTGATGCAGCTGAAGTATTGCCGTGTATTGCCACGGTAGAAATTAATTTCTCTTTTGGCATTCCGAGTTTTACTATAGTGGCGTCAAGTATTCGCTGGTTAGCCTGATGAGGAATTACCCAGTCAATCTGCTCAGAAGTTACCCCCGCTTTTTTCAGTGATTCACTGGTGCAGTCTGCAAGTTTTACAATAGCATGCTTGAATACTTCTTTTCCTTCCATGCGAAGCAGACCCGCTTTTTGATTCAGGCTTACACCGCTATCTGTCTGCAGGATATTCCTGCTGCTACAATCACTATGGATTGAGAAGGAGAGTATTCCAGTATCTGATTTTTCTGATGGCTCAATTATTACTGCGCCAGCACCATCACCGAAAAGAATGCAGGTGTTTCTGTCTGTCCAGTCAATTATTTTGGTTATAGTTTCTGCACCGATAACTAAAGCACGTTTGAAATTACCAGATTTCAGAAGACTGTCCGCCACTGAAACTGCATAAATAAACCCTGTACACACTGCCTGAATATCAAAAGCAGCGGCATTTTTTATGCCCAATTTTTCCTGAACGCATACAGCAGTTGCAGGAAAGGTAAGATCTGGTGTGGTGGTTGCCACTATTATAAGATCAATATCTTCTGGCTTCAGGCTTGCTTTTTTTAGCGCATTTGCTGCAGCTTTGGATGCTAGGTCTGAAGTTAACTCTTCTGGTTTTGCCAAATGGCGCTCTTTTATTCCAGTGCGCTCAATTATCCACTCGCTATTAGTTTCGACCATTTTTTCTAGGTCAGAATTAGTAAGTATCTTTTCAGGCAAATATGACCCTGTTGAAATAAGGATATTATTCATCTACCCCTCAATTTCAGATAAGAACTCATCTGTTTCCAAACTATGTCCTGAAGCTACCATGTCACGCATTATATGCTCATTGATGTTGTTCTTTGAAAGTTTATATGCAACTTTTATTGCATTTGCAAAGCCAACTTCATCGGCACTGCCATGGCTTTTAACAACTATGCCATTCAAACCAAGCAACATTGCGCCATTATAGTTTCTGGGGTCAAGCTGCTTTTTTAATTTTAGTAAGGCAGGGCTTGCAATAAATAGACCTATTAATCCAAAAATATTGGATTTAAGCTTGCTTTTGAACATATTAGCAAAGAATTTTGCTGTTCCCTCCGCGGTTTTAAGGGCGATATTACCACTGAACCCATCAGTTACTATAACATCTACTTTACCAGTGCATATATCACTTCCCTCAATAAACCCAATATAGTTCAGGTCTGCCCCCCCTTCTTCTATCATTGCGGCGGCAGAGCGCAGAACTTCATGTCCTTTGTTCCTTTCCTCTCCAACATTAAGAAGACCAACCGAAGGTGATTTTTTTCCAAGAACAGTTTTAGCAAAGCTTGAACCCATAATAGAAAATTCAAACAGGTTTGTTGCGTCACATAATATATTAGCGCCAAGGTCAAGCATCACACATAGACCTTTTTCAGTAGGTAATAAGCCGCCAATTGCTGGCCTATCAATTCCAGGTAAGGTTTGCAGTGATAGTTTTGAAATTGCCATCAAAGCGCCAGTATTGCCACTTGAAACAACTGCGGTCGCTTCACCATGCTTTACTGAGTCAATACTTAAGAACATTGATGAGTTTTTTGCCTTTCGTAGAGCAGTGGTAGGTTTTTCATCATTAGCAATAGATTCTTCTGTGTGAATGAACTCAGATGCTTCAGCAACGGATTTATAATTTCCTAACAGGGGTAGAACTTTATCACGGTGACCAAATATTTTAAATTTGAGGTCCGAATTGTCCTTAAGGGCAATTTCTGCCCCCTTGAGTACACTTAATGGTGCATAATCACCACCCATGGCATCAAGAGCTATAACAGCTCTTCTTCCAGTGTCGCGTACCAAATTTGGATTATTTTCCTTTACCATTAACTGCCTGTAGATAGAGGCTTGAATAAGAAAATTAAGAGAAGCTATGCAACTTCTTCAGCTTCTTCAGCAACTCTTTTTATTATAACCTGCTTGCCGTTATAATAACCGTCTTTAGAGATATGGTGTGGACGTGCGTACTCACCAGTTGTTTTATTCTCTGAAACAGTAATGGTTTTCAAAGCCAGATGACTTCTTCTCTGACCTCTTTTCATTCTGGTGGTCTTTCTTTTAGGTACTGCCATTTTACACTCCTTTATAAATTAATTTTATGAAAAACTTGTAAGTTTCAAAAATGAGTAGTATCAAATTTTACATAAAATGAGGGGGCTTAATAACTCATTATAATGAGAAAATCCAGTACTAATTTTGACCTAATGCCTGAAATGAAAAAGAAAAAACCTACAAATCTATTAATCCTTTGTTTTTTAAGTATATTTATCGCTTCATGCGCTGGCGTTGAGGAGGAGAACTTTGAAAGTAGAGGCTATGTAACCAAATTTTCTGACTTTTCTAAAGTAAAGCTAGGGGAGAGTGATAAAGAAGAAGTTCTTAACATTCTTGGCTCTCCGATAACAACTTCAATCTTTGGTGATGAGCAATGGGTATATGCAGGCGGTGAGGTAACAAAAGAAACCTTCTTCAAGCCAGAGCTTAAAACTTATGAATCTTTTGTGATTACATTTGACAAGAATGGTATTGTAAAAAAGATAGACAAAAAAGATAAATCTGCTTTGAGAGATGTTAAAATTTCTAAAGACGAAACTTCAACCTCTGGAAATTCTGTAACTTTGATTCAGCAATTACTTGGCAATGTGGGCAAGTTTAATTCGCAGAATAAAGTTGGCGCAGGCGGCGGCTTAGGAAGATAATTTAAATTATAATATAAATAGAAAAATGGCAAAATTGACAAGATTTTATGACGTAAGAGAATATTTATTCACTTCAGAGTCAGTTTCAGAAGGTCACCCAGATAAAGTAGCTGATCAAATATCGGATGCTATTCTTGATGAATATCTTAAACAAGACCCTTATTCTAGGGTAGCTGTTGAAACTTTAGTTACAACCAATAAAGTTGTAGTTGCTGGTGAAGTCAGGGGGGCGGAGTCAGTTAAAAAACGCGTTGAAGAAATAGTCCGTAATGTGGTTAGGAATATAGGTTATGAGCAGGAAGGGTTTCATTGGCAGAATTTGCAGGTTGAAAACTTAATACATGCTCAGTCATCACAAATTGCACAAGGGGTTGATAATGCAAAAAAAGAAAATGAAGGTGCTGGCGATCAGGGGCTTATGTTTGGTTATGCCTGCCGTGAAACTGAAGTTTTGATGCCTGCCCCAATATATTATTCCCATAGGATACTCAGGTTGATATTTGATGATATTAAAGCTGGTAAATTAAAAGGTTTAGGACCTGATGCAAAAAGTCAGGTAACAGTAAAATATTCTGGTAATGACCCTGTAGGTGCTCACTCGGTTGTAGTTTCTATCCAGCACAACCCAGACCTAAGTCAGCAGCAGATACGTGATATTATTCGCCCTTATGTGAAAAAAGCGCTGCCTGAAGGCTGGGAAGTTCCAGAAGATGAGTTCTATGTTAACCCAACAGGTACCTTTATAATAGGTGGACCAGACGGCGACACAGGACTTACAGGAAGAAAAATAATTGTGGATACATATGGTGGTGCTGCACCACATGGTGGCGGTGCATTTTCTGGAAAAGACCCAACAAAGGTTGACAGATCTGCTGCATATATGGCCAGATATTTAGCTAAGAATGTTGTAGCAGCTGGCTTCTGTAATGCCTGCACAATTCAGATAGCATATGCAATTGGTGTAGCTAAACCGCTAGGTTTCTATGTTAATATGCACAACACAGGCAATATTAATGAATATGAATTGCAGGAAATAATTGAGAAAAGTGGTGTTGACCTAACGCCATGGGGTTTACGCCAGCATTTGCAATTGCACCAGCCTATTTATCTACCATCTGCAACTTATGGCCACTTTGGAAGAAAACCACGTGATAATGGTGCATTCAGCTGGGAAAAAACAGACCTAGTGCCTAAATTAAAAGGCTTCAATTAGAATTTTCCTATTCCTTTTTAAGGAATAATTATGCCTTAATTTCACTAATACTGTAGTAAACTATACATCTAGATAGTACTGAAAAACTAGTTATACTTACGGTGAACATTCAGATCATTTAGCACCATAACAAACCTACCAACTAAAACCCAATGTACTATAGTAAACTTTTTTGATATTTATCTTATACTACCTTTTATTTCCAACTTCAGCTATAGCTGGTTGTGGTGTTCCATCCGTTATTATAAGTGCTGTAGGGGATCTAGTTGGCACTACCATTTGTAAATCAGGTCGTACCTCAACTGGAAGATCAGACCATTTCCTATATGTATCATTTTCGATTGGGTCAACTGGATATACAAAAAGCTCATAAAGAATATGGTGTGGAACAGCATTTTTTGCTTGAACACCTTTTACTTCCATCTCGCTTTTTGCACCTCGAATAAGCTCTTGAGGAGTATTATGTCTATCTGCTCCGTCTAAAGTTGATGGCGTTTTTAACATTTCTTTATACTCTTGACTTATTCCTTCCCAAACATCTTTAAGAATGGACAATGTTTCTTGATACAATCCAGGCTTCCATTCGGGATTTTTAGGCGTTTCAGGAAGATCAGGCAAAAATCTTATACGATCCAAAGCATAGTATGCACTACTATATTCAGCAGATTTAACAGGAGGGTTCATTCTTTGACCAGAAGCTTGATCCGCATAAAAAAGGTCTTTAAATCCTTTTAAAAGGATTTCTGATATGTTTTCCACTTGTGGCTTTACTATTTCTGCATCAAACCCAAGCTCAGGCAAACTTCTATTTATACTATCACAAACTGATTGTATTACTTTTGAGTCTTTAATATTAACAGTTGTTGTCATAAAAATTTATTTTACATTAAAACAAGTAAACATCCTAGCATATGTGTTTTTTTTTGCAACAAAAATATTAACCACTTATTAACTCAGTTTCACTAGCTTTTTCAGGTAGTTAGTTTAGTTATCCTATTTATTGTTTAACATTAAATTTTTTATAAAAACTGTGCTGACAGTACCTACAGAGTTTAACCAAGTATTATCTGAGAAATATCTGGCATATGCGCTTTCAACTATAACTAGCCGCTCACTACCTGATGTTAGAGATGGTTTAAAGCCAGTTCACCGCCGCTTATTATGGGCAATGTATCAACTAAAACTTGACCCGAAATCTGGCTATAAAAAATGTGCCAGAGTTGTGGGTGATGTGATTGGTAAGTTTCACCCTCACGGTGATGTTGCCGTTTATGATGCGCTTGTAAGGCTCGCTCAAGATTTTTCAGTAAGATATCCGCTAGTTGAAGGGCAAGGAAATTTTGGCTCAATTGATGGTGATAACCCAGCCGCAATGCGTTATACAGAAGCCCGCCTTACTGAATCTGCAATGTTATTGCTTGAAAATATTGAAAATGACACTGTTGATTTTAAGCCAACCTATGACACACTAGACGAAGAGCCAGTATTATTACCAGCCTATTTTCCTAACCTGCTTGCTAATGGTAGTGAAGGTATAGCTGTTGGAATGGCAACCGCCATTCCGCCACATAATGTTGATGAACTATGCTCCGCAATTCTACATTTAATTAAAAAACCAAATGCTGAAATTATAGATTTGCTGGAGTTTGTTGAAGGCCCCGACTTTCCAACAGGTGGCTTACTAAGTGAAACTAAAGAGGCAATTTTAAACTCTTACACAACTGGTAGGGGCAGTTTTAGGCTAAGAGCAAAATGGCATAAGGAAGATTTATCTCACGGGCAGTATCAAATAATTATTACTGAAATTCCATATCAAGTTCAAAAATCAAAACTGCTTGAAAAAATCGCCGAAAATTTTGACCTGAAAAAAACTCCACTACTCGGAAATATCCGTGATGAATCTGCTGAAAATATCCGAATTATTTTAGAGCCAAAAAATAGAAGTGTTGAAGCTGAAATTTTAATGGAATCTCTTTTCCGCTCCTGTGAGTTGGAAATTCGCTATTCAATGAACTTAAACGCATTGGATATGAATGGAATGCCAAAAGTAATGAACTTGAAGGATATTCTGCTGGCTTATATTGAGCATCAAAAAATTGTTCTAACTCGTAAAACAAAGTATCGCTTAAGTAAAATTGCTGACCGCTTAGAAATTTTAAAAGCCTTGTTGGTTGCCTATTTGAACATTGATGAAGTTATTAGAATTATCAGGGAAGAAGATGAGCCAAAACAATATATGATGAAAAAGTTTAAGCTTACTGAATTTCAGGTAGAGGCAATTTTAAATATGCGTTTAAGGCAACTTAGAAAACTTGAAGAAATTGAAATTAAAAGAGAAAATGATGAATTAGTTAAAGAACAAAAATATCTACAAGAATTATTATCTGATGAGTCTTTGATGAAAAAAGAGATAGCAGATAAAGTTAAAGATATAAAAAACCTATTCAGCAAAAAAACTAAAATTGGCAAACGAAGAACTGAAATTATTAATAAGCAAATTGAAAATAATGTTATTTCCATTGAAGCTTTTATTGAGAAAGAACCAATTACTATAAACCTTTCAAAGCTAGGCTGGTTAAGAGCTTTCAAAGGGCATAATGTTGATGTTTCAGCGGTAAAATATAAAGATGATGATGAAGAGTTTGTAAGCATAAAAGCCAACACTACTGACAAGTTTATCGTGTTTACTACTTCAGGGAAGTTTTATACAATAGGTGGTGATAAAATTCCAGGTGGCAAAGGCTTTGGCGACCCAATAAGATTACTTGCTGATATTCCTGCGGAAGATGAAATCATAAATTTCTTCCTATATGAGCCAGAGGTAAAATATTTACTTATTACCTATGGTGCTGTTGGCTTTGCGGTAAAATCAGAAGACTTGCTTGCACAAACAAAATCAGGAAAGCAAGTTTTAAACTTAAAAGAAAAAGATAAAGTTTATGGTTGCTACAAACTTGATAAAACCCACATAGCAACTGTTGGTGAAAATAGAAAAATGTTGGTTATACCTGCAACTGAAATTCCTGAAATGAAAAAAGGTCAGGGCGTAACTATTCATAAATTTAAAGAGGGTAAGCTTTCAGACATTGCAATTTTCAATGCCAATGATGGTTTAAAGGTAAAAGTAAAAAATAAGGAAGAAAATATTGATATAAAAGACTGGCTATTAAAAAGAGCCAGCACAGGCAAACTTGCACCTTTTGGAATGAGCAAAAATAATAAGTTTTTAGGCTAGATAAGGTAACTGGATAGATTTCATAGAATTTGATTATGCTTTTCTTGAGGGATTTATAAAAGCTTGTCTTATTAACAAAATCAAAACTTGATAGTTTTCGCCTAATCCGCTAAATCAGGGCGCAAAGTTAATTTTTTCAGACATAGAGATGCACAAATACAGAACACATAATTGTAATCAATTACAAAAAGCTGATGCTGGCAAACAGGTTAAACTCTCAGGTTGGGTACACAGAAAGCGCGATCATGGCGGTGTTTTATTTATTGACCTTAGAGATCATTACGGAATAACACAGTTGGTTTTCCCTGAAAATGGAGCGATCTCTCCTGCGGATGCTGATAAAATCCGTTTTGAGTCTGTAATCACTGTTACTGGCAAGGTTGTTGAAAGGGTTAAAGAGGCCGTAAACCCGAAAATGAATACAGGGGAAATTGAAGTTATTGTTGAAAATTTAACTATAGAAAGTGCAGTTGAAGAAGAGCAGCTACCTGTTCAAGTTAACACCGACAAAGAATTTCCTGAAAATACTAGGCTTAAATATCGCTTCCTTGATCTACGCCGTGAAAAATTACACAATAATATAATTTTACGCTCTAAAGTTATTTCTGAAATTAGATCTTTTATGACAAATCAAGGGTTTATGGAGTTCCAAACCCCTATTTTAACAGCATCAAGCCCTGAAGGCGCACGCGACTTTTTAGTGCCTAGCCGTTTAAACCCGGGTAAGTTTTATGCACTTCCGCAAGCACCTCAGCAATTCAAACAATTGCTTATGGTTTCAGGTTTTGATAGGTATTTCCAAATAGCGCCTTGCTTCCGTGATGAAGACTCAAGAGCAGACCGCTCACCAGGTGAGTTTTATCAGTTAGATATGGAAATGAGCTTTGCCACTCAGGAAGATGTGTTTAATGCCGTTGAACCTTTGATGGTGCATTTATTCAGCAAATTTTCGGATAAGAAAATTGTTGGCTCACCCTTCCCACATATCACATTTGAAGACTCAATGCTGAAATATGGTAGTGATAAACCAGATTTACGCAACCCACTTATAATTTCTGATGTTACAGAGAATTTCAGAGGGTCAGGCTTTGGAATTTTTGCAAAACAGATAGATAACGGCGCTATAGTTCGTGCGATACCTGCACCAAATTCTGCAAAACTCGGCAGAGGATTCTTTGACCGCAAAAATGATATGGCTCGTGAAATGGGTTATGCTGGCTTGGGCTATATTATATATGATGAAAGTGGCGAGGCAAAGGGCCCTATCGCTAAAAATTTAGGTGATGAACGTACTAAACAAATCAAAGAAATTTGCGGGCTAAAAGATGGTGATGGCGTATTTTTTGCGTGCGGCGCAAAAGATAAAGCACCAAAACAAGCGGGAGAGTTCCGAAAAATAGTAGCTGAAGAATTAAACCTTATTGAACAAGGTGTATTCAAATTCTGTTGGATTACTGACTTCCCTTATTTTGAATGGAATGAAGATGAGGGCAAAATTGACTTCTCTCAT
>DQGZ01000138.1 GCA_003531345.1 Alphaproteobacteria bacterium
ATCGCTAATAATGACGCAGAATTTTGATATTTATGACCAAGCATAAAAGAACCACAGACCTGCTAAAGGAAATAGCTGACAATGCCAGCAATGAAGCCATAACATTGCATGAATTCAATGAAAAACTCGGGGATAGATCTTTTGGACTTGGATTGTTAATATTTGGTCTTTTAAATAATTTACCGCTGCTTTCAGCCATATTTTCGATTCCAGTTGTTGTTATATCCATACAGATGATACTTGGTTTAAAGCAAATAAAACTTCCAAAATTTCTTGAAAATAAAACCTTTGATGAAAGGGCGCTTTCAAAAATAATTAATAAAATATTGCCAAGCATAAAAATTATTGAGGTTTTTATAAAACCACGCCTAGATTTTATGACCAGCCCTTTTATTGAGAGAATAGCTGGTGTTATATGTATGATATTAGGAGTGATAATATTTTTGCCGTTCCCAGGCGCTAACCTGTTGCCTTCTGTATGTGTTTGCCTAATTGCTGCCGCTATACTGGAAAAAGATGGCGTGCTTATGATAGCTGCTATTATCATTTCACTTGGCACTATTTACGCAGTAAAAACAATTTTACTGGTTATCAAGAAATATATTTTACAGATTGTTCATTATTTATTTGGATAAAACCACTTTCTTAACTATATTATATTCATAGGTGAGGTTGCTGCGGTTCTCGGTTTGGCTAATGATTTCTCCGGGGCGATGTACATTACATGGAGGTGGGCTCTGTTAGGGCTGTGGTTCTATTACTTCCTGCTTCCACCTGAACTTAAAGGCTTCAGGAAGATTCTACCGCCGCCGGATCTGTGGTCTCATCTTTTTAAGGATTTAGCGGATACCAAAGTCTAACTTCTAAAATCTATTTTGCTATTTTTGGCAGTTCGGAAATTATCTCTCTCCATAATGTAAGCTCTGGTATGCCAGGTTTTCTTTTTCCGAAAAAAGTAACAATAAGTTCGTTATCTTTATCAAACACTTCTAATGCTGTTACAATTCCATCTTCCGTTGGTTTTCTGGTAACAAAAGTTTTACTTATCAGCTTTTCATTAAGGTGAAGGTTAAATTTAGGGTCAAGAACATTGAAATATTCGCCGTGCTCAACCAATTTGCTTACTGCTCCAGTATGAATCTGGATATTGCCCTTATTACCTACAAAAACCATTATTTCACATCCCTTATCACGTGCCAGTTCCAGTG
This sequence comes from Alphaproteobacteria bacterium, assembly GCA_003531345.1. Classification (GTDB taxonomy): domain Bacteria; phylum Pseudomonadota; class Alphaproteobacteria; order Rickettsiales; family UBA8987; genus UBA8987. The sequence goes on from DQGZ01000138.1 coordinate 1,209, forward strand.
TTTTTCGGCTGGAATTATTATCAACTTTATAAGCATATTCCTCAGAAACCAGCCTTAAAGCCTGCACCCTGCCAATGTTAAATTTGTGGAGCAATATATAAAAATCATGAGTATCTTTTAATTGTGAAAGTGCCTGCTCAAAACCTTTATAATCTACCTCACTATCTGCAAGGTCAGGTTTTTTAGGCTGTTTTGCTGCAACAGTTATTTGTGCTGATTGATCTTCAGCACGGAATTCGGAAATTATTTTGTCAAACTCCTCAATATTTGAATTGCCAGTTACATAAATTTTATGTGTTGCAACCCCATCATTCATATAGAACTGGATGGATTTTTTTGGCCCCCTTGCGGTTTGCTCTTCCACCGCAAATGCAAATGCCCAGCTATTCATAAACAAACGCAGATCAATATCAGGGTTTACTACCAACCCCATATTCATCCTGCCTTCAGCCATGAAAGAAACATTATTATATACACCTTTACGCTCATGAACGCACGCATCATTTCGTGTAAGTGCCATTACTTCACCCGCTGCACCTATTCTTTTCAGAATTTCCTGAAATTTATTTTCCAGCCTGAAGATGGTTTTACCGTCTATCCTTGCGGCTACCAGTTCTGCCTCTGTTACACCTAATTTATCTGCTGCATCTTTCGGGCGGATAGATGGGTTTTCAGCTTTTAGCTGGTTGAATTTCACAAGCAATTGATTTTCATTATCAGTTCTTAATTTCACTTGAGCAGACATTTTGATACCTATTTTTAATTAATAATTGAATTTTAAAAGACTATTTTAAAACAAAGCGCACAGGGATGTTAACCCATGTTTTGGGGAAGTTATTACCTAGAAATTTAGGTCTGAAATACCATTTTTCAACTGCTGTAAGTGCAGATTTATCAAGGGATTCATAACCAGAAGAGCTTGCAACCATAACCCGCTCCGCCTTGCCTGAGTTATTTATCAATGCCTTAATTAGTACCTTGCCCTGAAAGCCCATCTCCACCGCTCTTCTAGGGTATATCGGCGCTACAGTACGAATATAATCTTGTTCACTAAGCGTTTGAATAACGGTGCTTATATTATTGCCATTATTATTGGTAGTTTCCTGTTTTCTTGTTACTTGTTTCTGTTGTTTTTGCACTGGTTGTTCCTTTTTATGCTCAATTGAAGGGAGGTTTTTTTTAACCAGCTTTTGTTCTATTAGCGGCGCTTTTTCTAATGACTCTTTTTTAACTATATTTTTCTGAGTTTTTTTAACTTCCACAGTTTTTTCTATTAATTCTGCCTTCTCTGACTGCCCCTTTATATTTGGCGCAGCAATTGAAACCAGATCAACTGAAACCTCCCTCTTGAATTCAGGCTTATTGAACTGGAGAGAAATAAAAACAGGAACAGCAAATATTAATATATGCAGCAAAATTGACAAATTAGCACTAAGCACCCTTTTCTGCCCATGAGGAATAGGGCAGCGAAGGGTGATAGTATTTTGTTTTGTCAATGCCATTACCATTTATAAGTTGCACTTAAACGGAAGTTGGTTTCAGGAGCATATAACTCAAAGAATGGCTCCCTGTATTGCTTGTTAAATATATTATCAACTGCAAAGTCAATTGTTAGGTTCTCAAGCTTTTTAGGCTCATACCTTAAATATGCACCGTGAGTTGCAAAGCCTGGGCGAACATAATTAATTTGCGAAGGAACATCTATCAATGCTTTTTTGTTATCCGCAGCATACTTACCAAAATGCCCAATAGTAAACTGCTCATCAGCAAATTTATAACCAATATCAGAAGTTACTATTAAAGGTTGTTTGGTTGTTAGATAAGTGCCTGTGTCTGCATCTTTAGCACTTACATAAGACGCCCCCAAACTTGCTGTTAAAAAACTGTTTTCATATCCAGTTGTAATTTCATAACCCCATATCCTTGCTTTGTTAACATTCCTAAATAATGTTATGCCGCCATTGCAGGAAGGATGCACAAACGGGAAGTTACAAGGAGGTACACCGTAGTTCGGACCAGTAATATATTGCTCTATATAATCTTGCGCTCCAGTTTTATATCTCGCAAATTTAAATTTCAACTCATCAGAAGACTCTAGAACATCGGAAAATTCAAATCCAGTACCAACTTCAAGAGTTTTAGATACTTCAGGTTTTAGATAAGGGTTAGCTTGAAACTGGTTAAAATATCCAAATCCTGCACCAAAGTGGTTACCTTGGGCATATATTTCTGTTAGATTGGGTGCCCTAAAACCATGTGAATAGCTACCAAAAACATTATAGTTTTCTAAAAACTTTAATGTAGAACCAATTCTAGGTGAAAATCTTGAATCCTTAGATTCTTTTAGTGCAGAATTATCAGCTTCAGTTTCAAATACATCATAACGGATGGCAGGGTTAATGTATAACTGGGTTTGCTCTGCTAGGTCAAAAATAATTTCATCCTGAACAAAGCCTCCATAAACCTGCTGGCTGGCATTAGGAACGCCTGAACGCTGTCCACCTGTTACGCCGCCATTTGCATCTGAGTCGTTATCTTTTCCTTCCTGATCAGTTGTATAAAATTCCAGACCATAAGATAGTGAATGGTTATTAAATTTAGATGTATTGTCTAAATTTAAACCTATGGTTGTCATTTCCCTGTCCAGATTATCACCAACTGGGTTTAATGAAGAAGCCTCAAGAATGCGCTCTTCAACACCAGTATCTACGGCATATAAATGCGCCTTGAAATCTATAAGATCAGAAGGGTTAGTTCTATATTTTATACTTCCTTCCTGCTGAATTATTTCTTTATCAACCAAGTTCAAACCAGTGGTTTGTGTTGGCGGCGTTACTTGCGGGTTAGTATTTTCTTTTGCGTGGTTAATAAATGAATTAAGGGCAAATTTTATATTAGTGTAATCATTTATATCATAACCAATTTTTGCCATTCCTGAAGTTATACGGTCATCAGAACGCTGAGTGTTATCATTTGAAAGCTCAATATCTTCACTACTTCTGCCTAATATGCTTGCAACGGCATCATAATTTTCACCAACTTTATAGCCAGTTAAAATTCCATAACCTTCTTCATTTGCTGTCTGCGCACCAACAGTAACCTGTGCACCTTCAGTTTTGCCATTTTCTAAAAAGTCTTTTGCGTCCTTGGTTTCAAATGCGACCACACCGCCTAAACCTCCAGAGCCGTGAATAGCAGAAGCTGGGCCACGCACAACTTCAACCTTTTTTAGTAATGATGGGTCAATAAAGAACCTGCCATCATGCGATGATTCAAACTGTTGCCTTCTGCCATCCAATGTTATTAACAAACTGGTTGAATCCCAGCCACGCATATTTGGCGTTTGCCCACTACGCACTGGCCCACCAACGAAATTTAAACCAGTAACATTCCTTAAAGCATCACTCACCGAAGTTGCATTTGAAACACCAGCCTTAGTAACATCTTCAACCGTTACCATTTGTGGAACATCCTGCACCCTGCGCTCAGTTTTCGTTGCTACAACTGTAACCTCACTTACACTTATTTCATTTTCCTGTTTTGGTTTTTCAGAAATGTTTTTTGTATCTTTTGCTTCAACTGCATTTGAAATCAATATTGAACTAGCAAACAAAGAAATTATTTTAAGTGAGTTTTTCATTTTAAGTATTTTTAAGTTATTAGTATCGGTGTTGTAATTAATTTAAATTGATTGTCATCAAATTATACTATTACATATTTATCCAAGTGAGAATGCTTATACTGATAATGATTATCAACGTCAAGCGCTAATTGATAACTATTATTAGTTGCAAATAAACGGGTAAAAATAATATGATAAACAACCAGCAGAAATCACGTTTTGAACTGGAGATAGATGGTCATGTTGCATATGCAGATTATGCAATTGAGGGTGATGTTCTACATATAAAATATGTGTTTGCCCCACCAGAATTGAGAGGGAAGGGCGCAGCAGGGAATTTAATGAAAGATATAGTCAAATTCGCCGAAGAAAATTATCTGAAGATAAACCCGATATGCGCCTACGCAGCTAGTTGGTTGAGGAGGGGTAAATAATTCTTATTGACCAATCAGTAGAGAAATTGATACTGGAAGATTGTTTTATGAATATTCGGATAATAAATAGTTGAATTTTGTGATTGATATTTTCATATTGGAGAAAATAAAATCTCAAAAGTGGTTGGATATTTAACGCCTTGCCATAAATAATCAAGTAATTGTATCAACTCAAAAAAATTGGTTTTGAAACAACAGGCATTGTTAACAAAGGTTCATTTATGAAAACCATTTACGTAGAAATGATCGCAGATCTTTTCCATTACGGACATGTAGAGTTTTTACGTAAGGCAAAATCATTAGGTGACAGGCTGGTTGTTGGCGTTCTTTCGGATGAATGGGCAACTAAATATAAGAAAACCCCCATAATGAACTGGCAGGAGCGGGGAAGGGTAGTTGAAGCATGTAAATATGTTGACGAAGTATTGCTTCAGGCAGAACCTGCATCAGCAAAGTGGTATGAGCAAACACAATATATACAGGCAATTGCTTTTCGTGATGAGGTAGACAGGGCAAGGCATAAGGCAGGTAGCATTGGACATGATATGTCACGCAAGGTGGAGTTGCCATATGAAATGAGTATTTCAACAACCGATATTATTAAACGTGTGAAAGACCGTGAAAAGGCTGAGCGGAAAGATGTTGCAATTATCCGCAAGTTTTTTGCCCCCAGATGGCAGGTGGAAGAGTGGATGTTGGCCGAGCAGATATTAAGGGATGTCGGGCAGGTTTTTGCGGAGCATGATATTTTATATTTTCTGGCCTTCGGCTCGCATATTGGTGCGGTTCGCCATCAGGGGCCCATCCCTTGGGATGATGACATAGACATAGCAATAACGGAAAAAGACGAGGAGCGCCTAAAAGCCCTTGCCCCTCAACTCAGGAAGTTAGGATATAATATATTGCTCTATAAGGGCGTTAATGACGGGTTTACCGACATATATTATAAAATATGCCTGAGCAGCAGGCCCTATGTTCAGGGTAGAGAGCATTCATGGCCGTTTGTAGATGTGTTTGTTTTGCGCCATTCAAAGTCAGACCCTGAGCTATGCGGGCTTGATAGGCGGCAGTTCCCAGAAACCAACATTTTCCCCTTAAAACAGGGTAAGTTTGGCAGTCTAACAGTGCCTGTGCCAAATAATGATGGTCTGCTGAAAATACTTTACGCAAATGACTATATGGCAACTTGCGTAAGTACTAGTTTTGACCACCGAAAAGATAAATTGTTAAAAAATATCGTAAGACCAAAACAAAAAATTATAGATGCTGGCTGCTTTATAAATGTTCATGAAAGGGCTGAAAAGTTTTTTAATTCCGTGCCTGTTGCTGTTTCTGGTTGGGTATTAAAGGAACAGGCGATGAAAATTTCTAGAAACGCTGTTGAGCTGCAACTTAGTGAATTTCAGATCAGGTTGCTTAATGCCATAAATGGCAAAAGAACAATAGGTGATCTATTCGATATTTTTAAAGGTCCACGTGCTGAAATTATGAACAGGGTTTTTGCTTCCCTTAACGCATTTCATAAATATAATATTGTTACGTGACAACAAAAATCAAGTGTAACTATAAAAAACCTTTTTTTGAGTATTCTTCCTTTGTTTTTTGCTAAAAATATGGCACTGTTAGTAGCTATAAATTAAAAATTCTTGTCACTCCTTCCTAAACCTCCTCTGTGCTCCTGTGTCAAGCACGGGAGGGGAGGTAATAAATATGAGAGTTTTGCGTTAGCAAAATTCCAGATTTATGGTGGGGGTGTGGTGAAATAATTGCTACTTTAGCTTGTTTAAATGGAATATAATTTGATAAATACACTTGTTGCCAGCATAGTTACAGCGTTTATTTTTGGTATGATTGCCAAAAAACTTAAACTGCCTGCAATATTCGGCTACCTGCTGGCTGGTGTTGCCATTGGGCCTAACACACCTGGCTTTGTTGCAGATATAAGCCTTGCAAAACAGCTTGCCGAGATAGGCATTATACTTTTGATGTTCGGTGTGGGGCTGCATTTTTCCTTCCAAGACCTTTTAAAAGTAAGGAAAATTGCCATACCAGGAGCAATAGCGCAGATGCTTTTAGCCACACTGGTTGGTGTTGTTGTTGCTGTATCACTTGGATATTCCGCTACACAGGGGTTTATCTTTGGTTTTTCGCTTTCTGTTGCAAGTACTATAGTTTTACTAAGATCATTAGAGCAGAGAAAAATGATAGACAGTGCAGGCGGAAAAATTGCTATCGGCTGGCTGATAGTTGAGGATATAGCAATAGTACTGGCGATTGTCATGCTACCCGTTATAGCGGATATAAATACATCAAAAAATATTGATTTATATTTGATAATCTCCAATCTTTTAGAGGTGATATTCAAGATCGGCGGGTTCTTTGTTTTTATGATGGTTTTCGGTAGGAGGTTCCTCCCATGGTTATTGGTTAACATCGCAAAGATGAGGTCAGCTGAGTTGAGTACACTTGGTACTTTAGCCATCGCATTGGGCTTTGCATATATTGCCTATATGGTTTTTGATGCATCACTTGCACTGGGCGCATTCCTAGCGGGAATGGTTCTAAACGAAAGTGAGATAGGTCAAAAATCCGCCGAGAACTCATTGCCGATGCGTGATGCATTTTCAGTATTATTCTTTGTTTCGGTTGGTATGCTATTTGAACCAGAAACTTTAATAAAACAGCCTGTGGCAGTGCTTCTAACCTTCCTGATAATAGTTGTCGCCAAGGGGTCTGTTGCATTTGCCATTGCAAAATTATTCAAACAAACGGATGAGGTCTGCTGCGCTGTTTCCATAGGGCTGGCACAGATTGGGGAGTTCTCATTTATATTGGGCAGTCTGGCATTAACAAAAAACCTTATCACACAAGAGCTCTACAACCTTATACTTGCTGGGGCAATGCTCTCAATTGTAGCGAACCCTTTCCTGTTTAGCTTTTGTGACAAGATATTTCTTAGAAAAAAAGTACGGAGTTAGTTAACAGAACCTAATCTAAAAACATTTTACTATAGATAATCTATGCAGCTTCTTCAAAAACTTTCACCTGTTTCGGGGTAACAAGAATTTCATCTCCCTTTTTGACATTAAGATTTGCTATCACACTTCTGATTATCTCGGCTTGTATCAGCTTGCCGTTCTTGCGTTCCAACTCCAGCTTTACAAGTGGCCCTGCGGGGTTAACATGTATTACCTTGGCAGATATGAACTCCTTACCTGGTTCTGGCTGTTTTGAGATGTACATTTCATGAGGGCGAACATATATTTTAACAATTTTCCCTTCTTTTGAAACTGCCTCATCAGGTTCAGAGGGTAGTTTCTCTGTTTCCTCATCAGTTCTTTTTTTCAGGAACTCAGGTACAAACCTGTTAATGTAAGATGAAAGGTCGTTATATTTCTTTTTCAGTACAGATGTTTTCTCACTCACCTGCTCTTTAACATCAACTTCCAGCAACCTGACATTACCATTAGCATCTTTTACGCCATCAAACTGGTTATAATTACCAAGAAAGTCATAAACGAAACTATTCTGCGGGTGAAGATATACGTCTTCTGGGGTTCCTACCTGTTCAATTTTGCCGTTACTCATCACCACTACACGGTCTGAAACTTCCATTGCCTCTTCCTGATCATGCGTAACAAAAACTGAGGTTACATGTATTTCGTCATGTAGTTTTCTCATCCACCTGCGAAGTTCTTTCCGAACTTTTGCGTCCAGCGCACCAAATGGCTCATCAAGCAATAATACTTTAGGCTCAACCGCAAGCGCACGGGCAAGCGCTACACGCTGCCGCTGACCACCAGAAAGCTGGCTTGGGTATCTGTCATAAAATTTATCAAGGTAAACCAGGCGCAGCAGGTTCATTACCTTTTCGTTTATCTCATCATCACTGGGGCGGGTATTTTTAGGGCGTACACGCAAACCAAAGGCAACATTCTCAAATACTGTCATATGTTTGAACAGCGCATAGTGCTGGAATACGAAACCAATATTACGCTCCTTTGCGTCTTTATCATCAACGCCTTCGCCGTGCAGCATTACCTTGCCTGCATCTGCAAATTCAAGCCCAGCAATAATACGAAGTAATGTAGTTTTGCCAGAACCAGAAGGGCCGAGCAGTGCAACCATCTCGCCCGTTTCTATCCTGAGAGAAACATCTTTCAGGGCAATGAAATCTCCGAATGATTTTGTTATATTTTTAATTTCAATTGTCATTATTTATGGCATAGTAATTTTCATAAGCCCAATTGCAGGAAATATTAAGATATTTCAAGCTAAATTTTGCTTTTACCTCACCCGTATTCAGTTATGCTAGTAGACTCACATTGCCATTTAAACTTTCCTGACCTGAAGAACAGGCACGATGAAGTAATTGAAAGCGCCCGCAAGGCTGGCGTTGGCATAATGCAGACAATATGCACCAAAATGAGTGAGTTTGATGAAGTTTACGCAATTGCTGATAAATATGAAAATGTTTATGCTTCCATCGGTGTTCACCCCCACGAAGCAGACCATGATCAGCCAGATGTAAAACTTCTCAAAACCCTTTCAAAATGGCCTAAGGTCATAGGTATTGGTGAAACTGGGCTGGATTACTACTATAAAAATGCCGCCCCCGAAAATCAGAAAGAGAATTTTGAAAAACACCTTATAGTAGCTGCTGATGAAGGCTTGCCAGTTATAGTACACACCAGAGATGCAGAAGACGACACCTATAATATCCTCTCAGAACAAATGAGCAGGAAGCCATTCACAGGGCTTCTTCACTGTTTTACTGGCAGTGCTGAAATGGCGCAGAAATGTATGGAACTGGGTATGTATATTTCAATATCGGGTATTGTTACTTTTAAAAATGCTATCATATTGCAGGAAATTGTACGTGATGTAATTCCCTTAAACAGGCTTCTGGTTGAAACGGACTCACCTTTTTTAGCGCCAGTGCCACACAGGGGCAAACCTTGTGAGCCAGCATTTACCCGCAATACCGCTGAATTCATCGCAAGCCTGAAAGGCATCAGCTATGAAGAGCTGGCAAAAGAAACCACAGAAAACTTCTTAACCCTTTTTAATAAAGCGCAATTGACCAGTTAAATTTCGGTACTTACCTATTGTCAAAGATTTACTAACCTAAAAAAACTGCTATAATTGCGGTTATGGCAATCACACCATTACAGATAAGCTCTTTACTTGGGGTTAATACCAGTAATTTTGGTAAATCTTCAGTTGCGGATATACTGGGTGTTACTAATAGTGATGTTTCACTCTCTTTATTGCCTTTTAGTCAGGGTTCAACAGGGCAAGAGCGGGATGATAGGCTTACTTATTTGGAAGAGTTTATAAAAACCAACGTAACTGATGGCAATGCCGATAAGTTGCTGGCATCAGTTGAGGCTTTACGTAGCTTGCTTAATGGCAAAGCTACTAAAAATAATGGTATTGATCCTGTATTCAGCTTGCTTGCTGGTTCATCTATTGCCGCTGGTTCAATTATTAATGAACTTGCCTAGATAATCTACTGACGACACTATCTAATTTTTTTGAAAATTTTCCCTATTAAAATTTTCATATTTTACTATATTGGTTACATAATCTCTTTATAAATCCTTGAGAAAATGAAATCTATATTGTTCATAACAACCTCCGCCGCTAAACTTGATGAGAGCCCTACAGGCATATGGTTTGAAGAGCTTTCAACGCCTTATTATGCGCTCCTTAAAGCTGGCTTCAGCATTGATATATGTTCGCCTAAAGGCGGAAAAGTTCCTTATGACCCAAGGGCGCTTGATAAAGAAAATATAGTACCGTCAGTTACAAAGTTCCTGAAAGACGAAGAGGCAATGCAGAAGCTTAGCAAAAGCAAAAAAATCTCTGCAACTAATTTTGACAAATATGATGCAATATTTTTCCCTGGCGGGCATGGTGCTGTAGTTGACCTGCCTTATGATAAAGTGTTGGCAGAAAAATTAGGAAAATTTTTTGATTCTGGTAAGTTGATTTCTGCCATATGCCACGGGCCAGGTGGGCTAGTTAAAGCAAAACGTAGGGATGGTAAGTCAATAGTTGAAGGGTTAAAATTAACAGCTTTTTCTAATGCAGAAGAAGAGGCTATTGGTGTAACAGATAAAGTGCCATTCTTGCTGGAATCTAGACTGAAGGAGCTTGGTGGTATATATTCTGCTGCAAAAATTTTTAAGGAAAATGTAATTAAGGATAAAAATTTAATTACAGCTCAAAACCCCGCTTCATCAAAAGCTGTTGCAGAAGCAATAATAAAATACTATTCAAGTGCAAAAAATAAGTTTTAAGCTCTCGTGTCTTTAATTCCTTCAAGCATAAATGATGATCTGCAATCACTGGTCAAAGATACAGGCAGTGAAACAATAACTGTGGGAGAAATAGTAAACAAACTTAGTGAGCGTGGCTTTGGTATGTTGATGATGTTATTTGCGCTGCCAATGTGTACCCCTATACCAACTCCTCCAGGAACAACAACATTATTCTCTCTGCCGCTTTTATTCCTATCTGTTCAGATGTTATCTGGCAGGCGGAATTTATGGATACCCAAAAAATTATCTATAAAAACTATTAAAACAAAATTTTTAAAAAAACTTGTGGATGTGGTTTCACCATATCTAAAAAAACTCGAAAGATACGTAAAACCTCGCCTGCCGCATATTTATTCAAAATCAGGGGAGATAATTATTGGCTTTATGTGGTTAATGTTCTCTATATCCATAGCTGTTCCTTTGCCTATGACTAATTTTCTGCCAGCAGTTGGTATATTAGTAAGCTCATTCGGTTTACTTAACAGAGACGGCTACATCATCTATGCAGGTTTTGGCATTGGTATCATAGGGTGTGCCATAACATTTTCTATATTATTCTTAGGCGGTAATTTTCTTGCTGGGCTGTTTTGAATAGAAAACATATTGCCAGTATTTTCTTGATATTTAGAATATTTTTTCTAGTGATAGCGGCATCACCTAATATAAAAACAAATAAAAGTAGATTATGTTAAAAAATTTTTCAGTTGCAGCTTTTCTTGCTGTTTCAGTTTTTGTACCAGTTAATAATTATGCAAGTGTTTCAGGTGCAGAACAAAACCTAAAGCTTGCAAAAATAGCCCTGAAGCTAGAACAATTCGCCGATGCAAAAAAACACGTAGCAGAAGGCTTGAATGCAAACCCTAATGAGAAAACTGAAAAGGCGCTTAAAAAAGTTGATAAAAAAATCTCAAAAAAATCAAAAACTCATACAATAAAAGGTAAAATAACTACAGGTTATGAAACCCATTCTGATATAGGTGCAGCGCCAGCAGCAAAAGCAGGCGGTGATGTTACTGACTATATTTCCGATGACGAAGATGAAGATACCGAAATTGAGGAGCCAGAAGACGAAATGGAAGATCTTGATGATTTGATGGAAGATGATTCCTTCAATGACCAAGACCTTGAAGAAGTTTCAGACGAAGCCGATGCAGATGGTGATAGTATTCCAGATATAGAAGACACAGACATTGATGATGATATTGCAGGTGGGGATGGCTTCTTTTCAAAAGGTAAAGACTCTGAAAACAGGTTTTCTCAGGGGCTTAAACTTTCACATTCATATTTATTTTGTAACAAAGGCGGGTATAGGTGGAATACAGCTGGCGCATTTGTAAATGCAAATAATGAAGACAGAACAGAATTAGATAGAAGAAGCTATGCTTTTTCAACTGGCCCAGTATTTAATGTGCCATCCCTAAAGCTAAAAGTTAGCCCTTCAGTTTCATATCTTACATTAATAAAAGACCATAACGAAAATGCATCTGCTTGGTCTTATGCTTTGGGTTTTAGCTATAAAACAACTGAAAACCTAACTTTAACTGCAAAAGTTGCAAAAGTTGTTACTGATATTGAGGCAATGACAGCTGCGGATAGTACCTCCTATGCCTACAAACTTGGTTCTTCATATAAACTTACAAAAGAAGATATTATAAATTTTTCATTTTCTCCTAAAAATGATTTTTCAGGAAAGGTAAAAAATAAAAAAGATAATTATGGTTACAGCATAAGTTATGTCAGGGTTTTGCCTTGGAAAATGGCTGCAAGTTTCACTTTTGGCTATAAAGATGCTCAGTTCATAAATCTTGACCCGCAGCGTGATGACACAACATATAAATATGCTTTTCAACTTGGCAAAAAATTTGACCACGGCTTTTCACTAACAGCAACATTGCTAGATCAGGAAAAAAAGGCAAGTTTAGCTGGTAAAGACATCCGTGACCAAGCGTTCATGCTGGTTGCAGGTTGGGGGTTTTGATTAAGAATTTCCTAGAAACTTTCTAAAAAGCGTATATAAATGCGCCTTTCCAACCGAAAGGCGCATTTTTTATGGCAAAAACCAACGTGAAAACAGCAGTTAATAATAGCAACCCAGAAGCAGCAAATACTGACTCAAAAGAGCAGATGAAAATAGTAATAGTTGGGCATGTTGATCATGGTAAATCAACCCTTATCGGGCGTTTGTTCCACGATACTGACTCTCTGCCTGATGGTAAAGTTGATGCCATAAAAGCAAGCTGCCAGAAGCGTGGCATGCCTTTTGAATACTCCTTCCTGATGGACGCATTACAGGCAGAGCGTGACCAGGGAATAACAATTGATACTACCCAATTATGGTTCAAAACGCAGAAGCGCAATTATGTAATTATTGACGCCCCAGGGCATAAGGAGTTCCTAAAAAATATGATATCAGGCGCAGCTTCATCTGAAGCGGCAGTGCTGGTGATTGACGCTAAAGAAGGTGTAAAGGAACAGTCAAAACGTCATGGATATTTGCTTTCATTACTTGGTGTTAAGCAAATTGCCGTTGCAGTTAACAAAATGGACTTAGTTGGCTATAGCGAGGAGAAATTTAAAGAAATTGAAGCTGAATACCGTGCTTATTTGAAGCAGATTGATGTTGAGCCAACTTTCATAATACCAATTTCTGGGCGTGAAGGAGACCATATTATTACAAAAAGTGATAATATGAAATGGTATAAAGGTCCTTCAATTCTTGAAGCACTTGACTTATTCAAGCCAAAGCCAACCCTTGAAGCACTTGACTTGCGCTTGCCAGTGCAAGATGTTTACAAGTTTGATGAACGCAGAATTATTGCTGGCAGAATTGAATCAGGGCAAATTAAAGTTGGTGATGAGATAATTTTCTCACCTTCAAACCGTGTGGTAAAAGTTAACTCAATTGAGAGCTGGCCTGAAAAACCTAACCAGTCCGCACAGGCTGGGCAATCTATTGGCATTACTTTATCTGAACAAATATTCGCAGAGCGTGGGCAGGTTGTAAGCCACAAGAAAAATGCACCAGTTTTAACCAATGTTTTTCGTGGTAAAATTTTCTGGCTGGGAGATAACCCAATTAAAGAAGGCAATAAATACATTATTAAAATCAACACATCTGAGCTTCACGCCGAAGTTAAAAAAATTGAAAAGGTAATTGATACAGGTGAGCTTGATATTAAAAATGACCTTAAAGAAGTGGCGAAAAACAGCGTGGCAGAAGTAGTTTTCAGAATTCGTGGTGTTGCCGCACTTGATGAATATGCTGCTAATGAAAAAACTGGTAGGTTTGTTATAATTGAGAATTTCCGCACTGTTGGCGGTGGTATAATTGACCTGAAAGGTTTTGTTGACCAACGCATTAAAACTGACCCGAAATCTGAAAACCTTACGCCAGTTAACGCACAAATTGACCCCGCCAGAAGGGCAATGTTGAACGGTCATAAAGGCGGGGTATTATGGTTTTCGGGGCTTTCTGGCTCTGGCAAATCAACGCTTGCAGTTGCATTGCAGCAAAAATTATTTGAAAAAGGCTATCAGGTTTTCGTGCTTGATGGTGATAATATTCGCACTGGCTTAAACTCTGACCTTGGTTTTGAACCAAAAGACAGAAGCGAAAATATCAGAAGGGTAGGGGAGGTTGCAGCGCTTTTTGCCAATAGCGGTACTATAGTTATAACGGCTTTCATCAGCCCATATAAATCAGACAGGGACAAGGCAAGAATAGCCTCAGGTGACCATTACCACAGCATTTACATAAAGGCTGATGTTGAAACCTGCAAAAAACGTGACCCAAAAGGTTTATATAAAAAAGCAATAGCAGGTGAAATTAAGCAATTTACTGGTGTTTCAGATAAATTTGAAGAGCCTGAGAACGCAGACCTTGT
>DQGZ01000015.1 GCA_003531345.1 Alphaproteobacteria bacterium
CGCTCTTCCGATCTCCCCTTCAACATCCAGCACAGCGAAAGGGTCTTTCTCAAAAATGCCTTTATTAATGTACTCAGGAATGAATGAAGCCGAGTCATCACGAGAAATACCAAGCGTGGTTTGAGTTAAATCGTTTGTGCCAAAGCTGAAGAATTCTGCCTGCTCAGCAATTTTGTCCGCTACTAGTGCTGCACGTGGAAGCTCAATCATTGTGCCAACCATATATTCAATTTTACTTTTTGTTTCAGCGAAAATTTTTTGTGCTGTTTCATCAACCAGCTTTTTCAAAAGTGAAAATTCTTTCTGATTAAGCACAAGTGGAATCATTATTTCTGGGTAAACTTTCTTACCTGATTTCTGTACTTCTATCCCAGCTTCAAAAATTGCTTTAGCCTGCATTTCATAAAGTTCGGGGTAGGTAACACCTAAACGGCACCCCCTATGACCTAACATTGGGTTTTCTTCGTGAAGCTCTTTAGTTCTAGATTTTACATTTTCAACAGTAACACCAGCCGCTTTCGCAACTATTGCGCAATCTTCATCTGTGTGAGGAATAAATTCATGCAAAGGTGGGTCAAGTAACCTTATTGTTACTGGTAACCCTTCCATGATATTAAAAATATCAATGAAATCTTTTTTCTGGAATGGAAGTAATTTGCTAATCGCTTTTTTGCGTCCGCTTAGGTCAGAAGCTACTATCATTTCACGGATAGCAGTAATGCGCTCAGCGTCAAAGAACATATGCTCTGTACGGCATAAGCCAATACCTTCTGCACCAAATTTACGAGCAACATTACAATCAAGTGGAGTTTCTGCATTTGTACGAACTTTTAATGTTCTTACCTCATCTGCCCATTTCATCAGCGTGTCAAAATCCTCCGATAATTCTGGGTCTATGGTTTTAACTTTACCTAAAATTACTTCACCTGTTCCGCCATCAATTGTGATGATGTCACCAGCTTTAACTTCTTTTCCTGATGCGGTAAATTTTTGAGTTTTATAGTCAATAACTACGGCGCCTGCACCTGAAACACAAGGCCTTCCCATGCCACGGGCAACTACTGCTGCGTGTGATGTCATGCCACCACGAGAAGTTAAAATTCCACGAGCGGCATTCATGCCATGAATATCCTCTGGGGAAGTTTCTGCACGAACTAAAATTACATCCTCACCTTTACCCGCTAATTCCTCTGCCTCATCAGCGTTAAAAACAACTTTACCACAAGCCGCACCAGGTGATGCTGGCAAGCCTTTTGCTATTATAGTTTTTGGGGCTTTTGGGTCAATTGATGGGTGGAGTAATTTATCAAGCTCATCAGGGTTTATTCTAGAAATTGCTTCTTCTTTTGTGATAAGTTTTTCACCAACCATATCAACCGCAATTTTGATAGACGCTTTAGACGTGCGCTTGCCATTTCTCGTCTGTAACATCCATAATTTATTATTTTCAACTGTGAACTCAATATCCTGCATATCGCGATAATGACCTTCAAGTTTTTTGTAGTTTTCAACTAATTGTTTGTAAACTTCTGGCATTGATTCTTCCATTGCTGGCAGTTCAGAATTTTGGCGTTGTTTACCAATGATGGTGATTTGTTGTGGAGTGCGGATACCAGCTACCACGTCTTCACCTTGTGCATTAATTAAATATTCACCGAAGAAAGTTTTTTCACCAGTGTTTGGGTCACGAGTGAATGCAACACCAGTGGCAGATGTTTGCCCCATATTTCCAAACACCATTGACTGAACATTAACTGCAGTTCCCCAAGACTCAGGGATGTCATACATTTTGCGGTAAGTTATCGCCCTGTCATTCATCCATGATGAAAATACTGCTGAAACCGCACCCCATAATTGCTCTTTTACATCCTGCGGGAATGGTTTGCCGATTTCTTCTTTTACTTTTGCCTTATAAGCTTCAACTATTTGCTTCAGATCATTAGCGTCAAGCTCTGTATCTAACAAAACGCCTTTATCTTGCTTTTTTAAATCCAAAATCTCTTCAAAGTGATAGTGATCAACATCAAGTACCACACCTGAATACATCTGGATAAATCTACGATATGAGTCATAAGCGAAGCGTTCATTGCCGCTTTTTTCAGTTAAACCTTTTACGGTTTCATCATTTAAACCTAAGTTTAAAATTGTATCCATCATTCCTGGCATTGAAGCACGAGCGCCAGAGCGAACTGATACTAAAAGCGGATTTTGCTTATCGCCAAATTTTTTGCCTATTATCTTCTCAATATTAGCAACCGCTTCATTAACCTGACCTTCAAGATTTTCAGGGTAATTACGGTTATTTTCATAATAGCTTGTGCAAACCTCAGTTGTAATGGTAAATCCTGGCGGCACTGGCAAACCAACCAAGCACATTTCAGCAAGGTTGGCACCCTTGCCACCCAAAAGATTCTTCATTGAACCATCACCTTCTGCGGCTCCATTACCGAATTTATATACAAGTTTTTGCGCTGCCATTTTGATTAAAAATTTCAGTTGTAATTAGCTTCCGAATTGCTTTTAGCCATTTTAGTAACTTTTTCAAGTCAAAAAACAATTATAGATCCTTAATGTTTGTGCCTATTTTTTGTATAACTCATATGGAAATAGCTGACGAATTTATATTGCGAATAAAACCACATGGCTTGCCTTGTGGGTGTAGCGCTCCTGAAGCCGACGAGCTTCAGGCAACTTTGTTGTAATAAGTGATACCCCACGGCTTGCCCCGTGGAGATTCACTATAAAAGTTAATTTTGGTAGATCTTTAACTAGTTTTTAGTTGAGAGTTGGCTATTCTGGATTATGTGTGTGATTGAATCAACATCCAGAAAACCCAACTAAAAACAATACTGATGCAAATAATTTCCACCAGCGCTAATCTGAATTATCATATTGCCAGAATTTATGAATCAGATTCTAAATATGTTATTCTTGATACTGAATTTGTTCGAGAGCGCACTTACTATCCAACGGTCGGACTGATACAGGTAGGTTATGAGGGGGGGGAATTTATTTTAGACCCTGTGGAATATCGCTATGAGTATTCCGAATTTAAAAGAATGCTAGAAGACAAGGCAATAACTAAAGTGCTGCATGCTTGTGGGCAGGATGTGGAGATATTCTATTATAATTATGACATTTCACCAGTAAATCTGTTTGATACCCAGATAGCCGCAAAACTGCTTGGTTTTGGAGAGGCTGCATCTTTAAGCAAACTTACTGAAGCTTACCTTGACCTCAAACTTGATAAGACCGCCAGATATACTGACTGGTTAAAACGCCCATTGGAGCGTGAGCAGATAGAATATGCACTTTCAGATGTTACCACATTGCGTGATGTATATTTACAATTGAAGCAAGAGCTGGAGCATAAAGGCAGATATAACTGGGCAGTTGAGGAGAGTGATAAATATGTGCAGTCAAAAAATTTTATTGTTGAGCCAGATGATGCTTGGAAGAGGCTTAAGGTAAAAGGCTCTGACCCAAAATATCTTTGTATGCTTAAAAGTTTAGCCCGCTGGCGTGAGATGACTGCCCAAGTTCAAAACCGCCCTAGAATGTGGGTTCTGAAAGATGATGCTATACAGGAAATAGCGACCATCCGCCCAAAAACTCCAGAAGACCTAAAAGGTTTACGCTTCTTCCGTTTTGACGAAAAAATGGCGCATGAGATAATTGGTGTAGTGGATTATGCGTTAAATGAAGAGACTGCGCCCAAGCTGGAAAACAAATTCTCTATACCAGATTCTATTGAACCAGTTATTGGTATGTTAAAAATTATTCTCAGGAATCAAAGTTACAAGCATTATATAGCGGCATCAAGTATCGCAGACCTTGAAGACTTAAAAGATATAGCCATGGGTAATTTAGCAAAATCAAAAGTGGCAGAAGGCTGGCGTTATGAGATATTTGGTAAATTTGCTGAAAAACTGTTCAGATCCGAGCTGGCGCTTATTGTTGAAGGAAATAAAGTAGTTATGATAGAGCCGCAACTTGAGGGTTAAATTGAATTGGAAATGCAAAAAACTAGGTCCCAATAATTGTATAGGGTTATATATTCCTTTTTCCCTTGGGAAAAAACTGTAATAACTCTATTTGCATTTGGTTCTTGTAAGCTAAATTATTTTGAAGAATTAATATGATGCACTGGCGTACCTAACTAGTCTTTGCTTTTTCATCACCTGGCAGAACATAATCTGGGTTGCCTTCCCATGGTGAAAGATAATCAAAAGTACGAAATTCCTGATGGAGTTTTACTGGTTCATAAACCACTCTCTGCTTTTCCTCATCATACCTAGCTTCAACATAACCAGTAAGCGGGAAATCTTTGCGTTGCGGGTGACCTTCAAAACCATAATCAGTTAATATACGTCGCAGGTCTGGATGGTTTTTGAATTTAACACCATACATATCCCACACTTCACGCTCGAGCCAGTTAGCGCTACCAAAAACGGAATTAACAGATGGCGCTGCAGTAAATGCATCAACCGATAATTTAACCGTGATGCGTGCATTAAGTTTAAGTGAAAGAAGCTGGTACACAACTTCAAAGCGGTTATCTTTATTTGGGTAATCAACACCACAAACATCAACTAATTGAGCGAACTGGGTAGAGTTGTTATCACGCAGGAAGGTGAGCAGGCTTATTATATTATTCGCATCAGTATTTATAATTAACCTGTTATTATTTATTTCTGCACCAAAAATTGTAGATTGTGACGCATTGCTTAAAATAAAATCTTTGAGTTCTTGTGTGTTCATACTAAAATAATAAAGGTAATAGATGTAACAAAAGTAATAAAGGCCTTCATTACCTTAATCAACTATAAATAACTGCCCTTTGTTCATGGTCAGGTGGGGTTGGCGTATTCCTTGTTGACCTTACTATTACAGATTTTGTTCTTTTTATTTTATCCTGAAGTTTAAGCACTCCATATAGTAAAGCCTCTGCCGTTGGGGGGCAACCTGGAACATAAACATCCACTGGAACTATTCTATCGCAGCCACGAACCACTGAGTAGGAATAATGGTAATAACCACCGCCATTAGCGCATGAACCCATAGAGATAACATATCTCGGCTCACTCATCTGGTCATAAACTTTTCTTAGTGCTGGCGCCATTTTATTGGTAAGAGTGCCCGCAACAATCATAACATCAGACTGGCGAGGTGAGGGGCGAAAAACTAAACCAAAACGGTCAAGATCATATCTCGAAGCAGCGGTTTGCATCATCTCAACCGCACAGCATGCCAAGCCAAAGGTCATAGGCCACAAACTGCCTGTTTGAGCCCAATTCAATAACTTATCGAGACTTGCTATTACAAAGCCCCTATCCTGAATTTCGCTGGTTACTTTATTCAGCAGCTCATCCTGAGTAGCACCTTTTGCAATAAGGTCAGACGGATTAATCAAATTTTTTGCCATAATATTATTACTCCCACTCCAGTGCGCCCTTTTTCCATTCATAAATAAAGCCTATGGTCAACACACCAAGGAACACTATCATACTCCAGAAACCAAAAATTCCAATCTCGTTTAAAGAAATAGCCCAAGGGAAAAGGAATGCTATTTCCAAATCAAATATGATAAATAATATAGCAACCAGATAAAACCTTACATCAAAGCGCCCACGTGCCTCCGAGAAGGCTTCAAAACCACACTCATACTGGGAGTTCTTTTCTGTATCAGGCTTTTTTAATGAAACTATATAAGAAAGGGCTATAATCACCCCTGCAAGCAAAGTTGCAACAGCAAGAAACATTAAAACTGGCAGATATGTGTATAAATCCAAATCCATACTTTATATATCAAAGATTGTGTGGGTAAATTAATTTTGCTTATGATAAAGTCAAGTTATTATATATATTTAAAGTTATTATGACAGATCTAAAAAATGTTATTGAGCCAAAAAGATTTGGTGAGTTACTATTAACTAGGTTCACCCATGATATAGCTGGTCCGATAAGTGCTGTTAGCAACGGAATAGACTTCCTTATGGAAAATAAGGACGCAGATGACCCAGCAAGCATTGACATAAAAAATCAGGCAGTTGATATAATTGAGGATAGCGCCAAACAGTCACTAGCACGCCTTCAGGCCTACAGAATGGCATATGGCGTGGTTTACAAAGCTGATGCTATAACTCACATTCCTGAAGTTACAGATATATTTAAAAAATATTTTTACAAATCACTTATAGAGATAAGGTGGAATTCCAGTGTGCCGAAGGAAATACCTGCTAATCAGAGGCAGGCTCTGGTTTGCCTTATATTAGTTTTGTCCAAAATACTTGTATATGGCGGAAAAATATCCGTAAGTTTTGCAGGTGAAAATAAAAATGAAATAATAGTTCGTGGCGTACATGAAAGGATCAAAGACCCATCCATTATAAGGTCAATACTGGAAGATAATACTCAGCTTCAGCCAGACGTTGAAAATGTTATTCATTTCTATACCAGATCAGTTTGTGACTTCAGCAATGCAAAATTTACATTTTCTCTTGAGGAAAAAGAGAGCGAGAAACATCTGGAATTAAAGGTGGTTTTTTAGACATTGATAGCAAAGGCTTATAATAAACATGGATGATTTGTTAAATGAATTTCTTAATGAAACCAATGACAGTTTGGTAAAGTTGGATCAGCAGTTCGTTGAGCTGGAACAAAACCCTAATGATCCCGAAATTATTGGGGGTCTGTTCAGGGTTATGCACACTATTAAGGGAACCTCTGGCTTTTTAAGCTTCACACGACTGGGGGGAATTGCACACGCAGCCGAAAACCTGATGGATAAAGTAAGAAACCAAGAAATACCTGTAACACCTGATTTGATAAATATAATTTTAAAAGCAACTGACAAGATCAGAGAAATTGTTGAACATATTGCTGAAAATCAGTCTGAACCAGAAGGAGATGACGGCGAATTAAAAAATGAGATAAATGAGTTTGCCAATAATGGCGGGGCTGGTGCAAAAGAAAATAGTTCACCCAAAAAGAATAAAACCCCCGATCTTGATGAGGAGATAGATTTTGACCCTATACCAGCGCCATATACTGATGATAAAGACTTTAAAACTGATAACTCAGTTGAAGCAGAAAAAAAATTAAAAACACCTGACCTAGATGAAGAGATAGATTTTGACCCCATACCAGCGCCATATGCTGACGATAAAAATTTTAAAACTGATACCCCATTATTACCAGCTAAAACTGATGCCGAACAACAGAAAAAAAACGCCGTTGATTCAGGAATAAAAGCAGTTGAAAAATCAGAAAACCAGAACAAATCATCCGTACAGTTGCAAAGTATAAGAGTTAATCTTGACACACTTGAAGGCTTGATGCAGTTGGTTGGCGAACTTGTTCTTACCAGAAACCAGATAATTCAAACCCTGCGTAACACTAATTCAGAAATATCAGGGGTCTTTAATGCCAGCGTTCAAAGGCTTAATATAATAACATCAGAATTGCAGGAAGGGGTGATGAAAACCCGTATGCAGAGTATTGGCTCTGCCTGGCAGAAATTCCCTCGGCTTATAAGGGACTTAAGCAATGATTTGGGCAAAAAAATAACGTTAAAGATGGAAGGGGAAGACACTGAGATAGACAGGCAAATGCTTGAAGCAATCAAAGACCCATTGATGCACATGGTAAGAAATGCTGCAGACCATGGAATTGAAAAGATAGATGAAAGGAAAAAAGCTTTGAAGCCTGAAGAAGGGGTGGTAAAGTTAAGCGCTTATCACGAAGGTGGTCAGATAGTTATAAAAATTAGTGACGACGGGAAGGGGCTAAATGTTGAATCTATAAAGAAAAAGGCTATTGAAAAAGGTTTAATACGACCAGAGGAATTAGAAACATTATCAGACAAACAAATATTCCAGTTCATATTCAAGCCTGGGTTTTCAACGGCAGAAAAGGTTACTTCGGTTTCTGGCCGAGGTGTTGGAATGGACGTAGTACAAAGCAATATAAAAAATATTGGTGGCACCGTTGAGATAAATTCAGCTTATGGCAAGGGATCAGAGTTTTTAATAAAGCTTCCTCTTACTCTGGCAATTATGCCTGTACTTATTTTTAGTACAAGTAAGCAGAGTTTTGCTATACCGCAGATATGGATAAGTGAGGTGGTAAGAATTGAAAATAAAAATTCCAAAATTATTCGCCTGAATAGAGATGAGTCAAAAGTACATAAGATAGAGATAATCAACAATTCACCAGTATTAAGGCTTAGGGGAAAGCTGATACCTATAGTTAATTTGAGTAAGACACTGAGGTTGGCAGAGGACACTGACATGATTGAGAATTACGTGATCGTCTGTGAGCTTGGTTCAAGCAAGTTTGGTATCTTTGTTGATAAAGTTTTCCATACAGAAGAAATAGTTATAAAGCCAAAATCTAACCTTATAAAAAACATTGAGGTGTTTTCAGGCAGTACAATACTTGGTAACGGTAGCGTGATACTTATTCTAGACCCTGCTGGTATACTAAAAACCTTGGAAGTTTCAAATGTATCTGACAACAATAATAT
>DQGZ01000083.1 GCA_003531345.1 Alphaproteobacteria bacterium
TTTTTCTGAAATTCTTCTGGCGCCTGAATCTGGTGTAGCGGTGATTGGTCTTGATATTAAGAAAGATAATTTTAACAATCAGCTTAAATTCATTTTTAAAAAACTTGCGAAAATTACCCACCCTGATGTCAGTCAGGTTTCACCTGACAATTATATCAAGGCTCAGGAATTTTATGATAATGGCGATATTGAGAATTTATACTTTATGTATAATCAGCTTAATTCTGAAGTATCAAAAGATGAAAACCTGATAACTGATATAGAGCAGTTGGAGTGTCAGATAGGTTTTATAGGTCGCTCAAATAAATCAATCTCAAAAGAGCTTGAAGGAGTCTATAACTCAAATGAATATATATTATTCATCAAGTGTAGGTCATATGAGGCAAGAGGGGTGGATTTTTACAAAGAAATACTTAAGTTTAATTAATATATAAATCATAAAAATATGAAAACCGCAGTAATAGTTGAATATCTAAGAAGTCCGTTCGCAAGGGCAGGCAAGGGTGATTTTGTGGAAGTTCGCCCTGATGACCTCGCCGCATCAGTAGTTTCTGCTATAGTTAAAAAATCTGGCATTAATACAGCGGATATTGAAGACCTGAAAATGGGTTGTGCTTTTCCAGAGGGAGAGCAAGGGCTTAATATAGGTAAACAGGTTGGTTTTATTGCTAACTTGCCGCTTTCAGTTGCGGGCGTAACCACTAATCGTTTTTGCGGCTCGTCAATGCAAACCATTCATGATGCAGTTGGTGCAATAGTAATTGGGGCAGGTGATGTGTTCATTTGTGCTGGTGTTGAATCAATGAGCCGCATCCCTATGGGGGGTATGAACCCAGGGCCAAACCCAGAATTATTTGAAAAATACCCTGAAACTTATGACGGCATGGGCGCAACCGCTGAAAGGCTTGCTGTAAAATATAAAATTTCCAGAAAAGAGCAGGAGGAATTTGCGGTAGCAAGCCACCAAAAGGCGGCAAAAGCTCAGGCTGGCGGAAAATTTAAAGATGAAATAGTGCCATATAAAAATGTAGAAAAAGATGGTTGTATAAGGGCTGATACGTCACTTGAAACGCTTGCTAACCTGAAGCCAGCTTTTGACGCAAAAGGCACAGTAACAGCGGGGACATCAAGCCCGTTAACGGATGGTGCATCTGCGGTAATAGTAACTAGTGAAGATTATGCGAGAAAAAATAATTTAAAAATACTTGCCCGAATAAAGTCAATTGCGGTTGCAGGTTGTGCGCCAGAGATAATGGGTATCGGCCCAGTTCCTGCCACTAAAAAAGCCCTTGCAAGGGCTGGTTTGGAATTAAAGGATATTGACATTATTGAGCTTAATGAAGCATTCTCAGCGCAATCAATTTCAGTTATAAAGGAGTTAGAGCTTGATATAAATAAAATCAACCTTGATGGCGGTGCAATAGCATTGGGGCACCCGCTTGGTGCGTCTGGTGCTCGTATAACTGGTAAGGCTGCTTCACTGCTTAGCCGTGAAAATAAAAAATATGCTCTCGCAACTATGTGCATCGGCGGCGGCCAAGGTATTGCAACGGTGCTTGAGAGGGTTTAATCTAACAGAGTGCTTGATGGTGGATCAGCGTTACAAACAGGATGAAAACCTTCAAAAGCTACTTGATGGTATAATTGGCGTTGAGGAGGCAGAGAAGATATTTGGCGTACTTGAAGAAATTAAAAAAATACGGCGCTGATATAATGAGCCTGACTAATAAGATACAGAGGGAGTATGGTATTGGGAAATAATAAAGATTACAGCTTATGAACCTTGAAGAATTAAGAAAAAATCATAAGGCAGATATATTACGCATTGCTGAGAAATACGGTGTTACCAATATTCGTGTGTTCGGCTCAGTTGCAAGGGGGGATTCGAAGGAGGGCAGTGATGTTGACCTGCTGGCGAAATTCCCCCCGAAGACTTCTTTTATTGAGTATGGCAAGTTTTTAAATGATTTAGAGCAAAGTCTGCCGTTTGAATTTGATTTTTTATCTGAAAATGGAATCAATAAATATATTAAAGAAGAAGTTATAAATAGCAGTATAACACTATGAATAGAGATATTATTTTTTTAAAAGGCATAATTGATAGTATCAATGAAATTGAAAGTTTTGATACTTCGGTTGATAAGCGTGAAGAGATTCTAATTGAGAGGGCGGTTGAAAAATGTATTGAAAATATAGGTGAGGCTGCAAATAATCTGTCAAGCCATATAAAAAATAACTATAAACACATACCTTGGAATGAAATTATTGCATTTAGAAGCAGGGTGGTTCATGATTATTTCGGGTATGACAGAAACTTTCTCTGGGATGTTGTTGATATGCATATAGCAACATTGAAACAAAGTATTTTACAAATTTTAAAAGAAATTGAAGGTTAAAATTATGCCAATATATAAAGTAGCAGTAATAGGTTCAGGGGTGATGGGTGCAGGAATAGCCGCACATATTGCAAATTCCAACACAGAAGTAGTTTTGCTGGACATAGTGCCTAAAGACGCAAAGGACAGGAACATACTTACAAAAAATGCGCTGGATAGAATAGAAAAGTCTGACCCAGCGATGATATCGGCTAAGCGCAAGCTAAAGCTTATACAAATAGGCAATCTTGAAGATGACATTGAAAAAATAAAAGATTGTGACTGGATAATAGAAGTTGTACTGGAAGATCTCGCAGTTAAACAATCAATATATGACAAAATAAATCGCTTCAGAAAAAAAGGGGCGATAGTTTCATCAAACACCTCAACCATGCCAGTGAGTAAGCTGGTTGAAGGTTTGGATAGTGATTTTGCGGAGCATTTTGTTATCTCTCACTTTTTCAACCCACCGCGTTACATGCGCCTGCTGGAGATAGTTCCTGGCAAAAAAACCAAGCAGGAAGTTTTAAAGAAAATAGAGCATTTCTGCGATATAAAACTCGGTAAAGGTGTTGTTCAATGTAAGGATACCCCAGGTTTTATCGCAAATCGTATTGGTACATTCTGGCTGATGCGTGCGCTTAATGAGGCAATTGCTCAAAAAACATCGATAGAAGTGGTTGACGCAATTATGAGTAAGCCGATAGGCGTTCCAAAAACTGGTGTATTCGGTTTGATGGACTTGATAGGTATTGACCTTCTGCCGCTTATTGCAAAATCATTTGCAGCTAACCTGTCAAAGGAGGATGAGTTCAATAAAATATACAACTTGCCAGCTGTTGTAACTAAAATGATAGCGGATGGCTATACTGGTAGAAAGGGTAAAGGTGGCTTCTATAGGCTTAACCCAGATATAAAAGATAAAAAGAAAGCTAAAGAGTCAGTAAATCTTTCAACTGGCGAATATAAAAAGTCAGACAAACCAAAAATAGCATCAGCGGAGGCGGGAAGGGGAGGTTTGCAGGAAATTTTTGCAATTCAAGATGAGGGCTCAAAATTTCTCTGGCCAGTATTGCGTGATGTGTTGGTTTATACCGCTAATCTGGTTGGTGAAATTGCAGAGAATATAGCTGATATTGATGAGGCAATGCGCCTTGGGTATAACTGGAAATATGGTCCATTCCAATTGATTGACAGGTTCGCAGAAAATGGCAAATCAGGTGCGTTTGTATTTGCCGAAAAATTAAAGGTGGAAGGAATAAAAGTTCCTGAAATAATTGAAAAAGCAGGTAATGAGCCACTATATAAAAATGAGTTTTCTAGCCGAAAATTCCTTGCAACTAATGGTGGATATAAAGAAATTCCATTTAATAAAGACGCATTCACACTTGAGGAAATAAAATTAAAAGGGAAAGAGATACTCAAAAACCCATCGGCAAAATTATGGGATATTGGTGATGGCGTTACCTGTTTGGAATTTACTTCTAAAATGAACTCACTTGACCCCATGACACTTGAAGCAGTGGTAATGGCAGTTGAGGAGGTTAAGAAAAATCATAAGGCGCTGGTGATAGCAAATGATGGTGATAATTTTTCTGTCGGTGCAAATATCGGTGTTCTGTTATTCGCTGCAAACACAGCTGCATGGAAGGAGATTGATGGAATAATTAAACAAGGGCAAGACGCCTATATGGCGCTCAAATACTCGCCATTTCCAGTTGTTGGTGCGCCTACTGGCATGACTTTAGGCGGCGGGTGTGAAATGATGTTACATTGTGACGCCGTAAACGCCCATATTGAAACTTACACTGGTTTAGTTGAAGTTGGTGTTGGTTTAGTGCCAGGTTGGGGTGGTTGTAAGGAGTTTGTTTATCGTGGTTTGCGCCAGCGTGCGGAATCAGATAAATGGGCGGCGAAATTTGGTGGCTGGTTCTCTTGGATTTCACCAGTTAAAACGCTCAATACTATGCCGCCAATAGTTGATGCAATGATGAAAATATCAACTGCAAAAGTTTCAAAATCAGCTGATCAGGCAAAAGATATGTTAGTTTTAAATGAAAAATCACATATCACTATGAACCGTAAACGTGTTATACCTGATGCAAAACGTATAGCGCTGGAATTGTTGCCTAATTATAAAGCTCCAGAAACATATTCTATCCGCCTTCCAGGTAAAACTGCACGCACGGCAATTGAAATGAAACTGCGTGAAATGGAGAAAATGGGGCAGGTAACACCTTATGATATGCCTGTTTCCCGCGCAGTTGCTTATGTTATAACAGGTGGCGATACCAGTATAACTAAAGACATTACCGAACAGCAAATGCTAGACTTAGAGCGTGAAGCCTTCATGGATTTAATAAAAAACAAAGGTACATTAGACCGCCTAGAACATATGCTCGAAACTGGTAAACCGTTGAGGAATTAGTTTATTTAAGCCAGCAGCAGTGAAATCCCTGGAATCCTTTGGAGTTTGTTAGGTTAATTAAGCCTTAAATCTTATGCCGTCTATCCTTCTAACTTCTTCCACATAATGTAACTATCCACATATCCCTTATCCTTATGGTAAAACCCCTCTGGCGTGGTGCCGATTATTTTAAAACCGAGTGACTTCCATAATTTTACCGCAGGTTCGTTAGTGCTGACCACAAAGTTGAACTGCATTGCTTTATAGCCATTATCTGCTGCAATTTTAAGTGATTCCTCACCCATTTTTCTGCCCACACCTTGCCCGTGAAAATCAGGGTGAACCATATAGCTGGCATTGGCAACATGGCTACCCAAGCCGGGCCTATTTTCCCTAATGCAGAATGTACCAACCACTTTTCTATCTATCGCCGCTACATAGGCGGTTGTGCCTTGCTGCGTCCAATATTTCAGGGCATATTGCTTTTGTGTGTCAGGGTAAAAGGCATAGGTATCTGCCGATTGTATGACCCTATGGAAAATATCCCATATCGCTTCTTCATCCTGCGCGAAGGCTTTTCTTATAGTTATAGTACTCATAAAATATTGTTTACAATAAGTGGCGGAACTGTTATAAACCCCGCCTCTAATATTCCCTAATAACCTAAACAATAAAGGTAAAAAATGAAAGTATTTTACGAAAAAGACTGCAATTTTAATTCAATTAAAGAAAAGAACATAGCAATAATCGGCTATGGTTCTCAGGGGCATGCACACGCTCAAAACCTTAAAGATAGCGGCGTTAAAAATGTTGTGATTGGTTTGCGTAGCGGCTCCGCTTCAACTGCTCGCGCTCAGGCGGCAGGTTTTACGGTTAAAACCCCTGCGGAAGCTACTAAGGCGGCTGACATTGTTATGGTTTTAGCACCTGATGAAAATCAGGCGGATATTTACGCTCAGGAAGTTGAACCTAATTTGAAACAAGGTGCATACCTTGCTTTTGCCCATGGTTTAAATGTTCATTTCGGTTTAATTAAACCTCGTGCTGACGTTAACGTATTCATGGTTGCACCTAAAGGTCCTGGTCATACAGTTCGTTCTGAATTCCAGAAGGGTGGTGGTGTTCCTTGCCTGCTTGCTATAGCGCAAGACCCTTCAGGCACTACACAGCAAATCGGTCTTGCATATGCTTGTGGCGTTGGCGGTGGCAAATCTGGTATTATTGAAACTACCTTCAAAGACGAGTGCGAAACAGACCTGTTCGGTGAGCAGGCGGTTCTTTGCGGTGGAGCTACAGCGCTTATACAGGCTGGTTTTGAAACATTGGTTGAAGCTGGTTACCCAGCGGAAATGGCATATTTTGAATGCCTGCATGAGCTTAAATTGATTGTTGACCTTATATATGAAGGTGGTTTGGCTAACATGCGTTACTCAATTTCAAACACTGCTGAATGGGGTGATTACTACACTGGTCCGAAAATCGTGGATAGCGCGACTAAAGACCGCATGAAAGCTGCGTTAAAAGAAATTCAATCTGGTGAGTTCACTAAGAAATACATCGCTGATGCAAAAGCTGGTTTCCCTCAACTGAAAAAATGGAGAGAAGCAACCCAGCAAACTCAAATAGAGAAAGTTGGTAAAACCCTGCGTGACATGATGCCTTGGATAGCTCGCAATAAAATTGTCAAAGAAAACCAAGCAGCTTAAAGCAAAGTTGTTAGGTTAAAGGTATTAGGTTTTAGATATACAGATTTAAAAAACACAATATTCTAATACCTAACACCT
>DQGZ01000233.1 GCA_003531345.1 Alphaproteobacteria bacterium
AACTACTGCCGTTTTTCTTTATTCTGTAATCAAGTAATATTTCCTTTACTTCACCACCCTTTGGCTTCAGGCGTGATTTAACTATATACTCGTCATTTTTTGCTTTATTGGCAGCCAGTATTTCAACTGTTTGGTTGGCATAATTTTTGAATTTTGGAACATAGGAATACATAACATAGTCACGGTACAGGGTTAAGTATTTCTTCTGCATGTCAGGTTTTGCTGTTCTGAAATATCTTCCCATAGCAAACTTGCCCATGAAATCAGTATCAACATTATCTATAAAAACACTGGTTAGTTTTTTGAATTTTTCTTCTTCAGAAAGGTCTGACTTTATAACGTCAACAATTGCGGTGCTAACACTGGTGGAATAAGCTTTGGGGTCAGTAGTTTTTACAGCTGCTGCCTGCGCTTCATTAAAGCACAATAACAGGCTTATGCTAGCAATTAAAAAATATTTCATCTTAGTGTATATTAGGTTTGCAACATAATTTGCAAGTCAAAAACTTTAAACAGGCTCTTAGCAAATTATAAACCTGAAATAAGGTTTTTCTTACGATTTTGCAAGTAACTACTTTTATATGAAGAATAAAGGTCAAAACTTTCATCTTCTAGGTCATCAGTAAGGTCTAAAATGCGCTCCCTTTTTGAGATCGCTGAGCCAGTCGTCAACCCAGCAGATGCCCAATTTTCTGCGTATGTTGATGGGTTGGAAGCTTTGTCAAACGCTAAGCCCACTGCATCACGGTAAGTTGATGGGCCAAAAAATGGCAGTACCAGATAATCACCTGAACCCACACCCCAAACAGCTAAGGTTTGGCTGAAATCCTTTTCTCGTTCAGTTAATCCAAAGCCGCCAGCAAAATCATGCAGGCCGCCAATTCCAAGGGTTGAATTTATTGTAAATCGCCAGAAGCCCCTGAACATTCCTTCCATGTCTCCCTGTAATATGGAATTCACAAAATTTTGTGGCTCGCTTAAGTTCTCAAAAAAACTGTATATCCTGTTTCTACCCCATTCAGGAAGTAAATATCTGTAACCTCTGGCAAGGGGTTTTGCAAAATAGTCATCAATTGTCTGGTTGAATGAGAATATCGCCTGATTGAAATTTTTTATTTCATCAGAGTTAAGAGCTTCTTCGTATTCCCCTTCATAATCATCAGGGTTAATGCTTACAACCCTCATCTGGTCTATCATGGTTTTATTTTCTGCAGCAAAACTCAAAGCAGGGGGGGCAGCAAAGCAAAGGAAAATAAATAATTTGATTATGTTTTTCATAATTAATATATAATTGAACTTATTTTACTATAACATCACGCAATCATATACTTAAATGGAATATAACAGTAAAGCCCAAAAGTTTATGGAGCGCTTTCAAAGCCCTATTCATAACATGGTAAATGTGTCTTTTGAGTTTTTCCCACCAAAAACTGATGAGGCAGAAAAAGTGCTGTGGGATAATATAAAGCAGCTTGAACCACTGAACCCAACATTCGTTTCGGTTACTTATGGGGCTGGCGGCTCAACCAGGGGGCGCACCCATAATACCGTGAAAAGAATAAGGCAGGAAACTGGCTTAAACCCTGCTGCGCACCTAACTTGTGTTGGCTCATCAAAGGCGGAAATAGAAGAGATAGTGCGTGGCTATATTGAAGTTGGCGTGAACCATATAGTAGCATTACGTGGTGACCCACCTT
This sequence comes from Alphaproteobacteria bacterium, assembly GCA_003531345.1. GTDB lineage: Bacteria > Pseudomonadota > Alphaproteobacteria > Rickettsiales > UBA8987 > UBA8987. The sequence continues at coordinate 1,698 of DQGZ01000233.1, forward strand.
CGGGTGATGTAAATTTCAAACCTCACCCTGATGGCTATAAATATTCAACTGATCTGGTAGCTGGCTTAAAGAAAATAAATTCGCAGCTTGAAATATCTGTTGCGGCTTTTCCAGAAAAACACCCAGAATCGCAGTCAATAGAAGAAGATCTTGACTATCTGAAAGCAAAGGAAGATGCAGGCGCAACCAGAGCAATAACCCAATATTTCCTTGACCCATACATATATGTGAATTTTCTAGAAAAAGTAAGAAAGCGTGGAATAAAGATGGACGTAGTGCCTGGTGTGCTGCTGATCTCAAATTACAACCAGTTGTTAAAATTTTCTAAAATGTGTGGTGCATCAGTGCCACCTTATATAACAAATCTTTTGCAGGGAACTGACGAAACCCCACATGTGAGAGATATGGTGGTAACTTATATAATTGCGGAGTTATGCAGGGTAATAAGGAAAGAAACAGGCATTGACCATATTCATTTTTATACTCTGAACCGTGCAGCGCAAACTATCGCCGCGTGCAAATTATTGTAAAGTTTAAAAAGTGAATAATCTCCCGATTTTAACTTTGTTTGCCAGCTCTTCAAACACTTCTCCGCGATGCTCAAAATTTCTGAATTCATCAAAAGAGGCGCAAGCGGGGGAGAGTAGTATAACTGCTTGTTTGCCAGTGTTTTTGTTAAACTCTAGCCCGTATTTTACTGCTGCGTCAAATGCAGTTTTAAACTTTTCCAGTACTTCAAAATTATTATATCCTGAATTTTTATAAGTATTTGCAAAACCATCTTTTGCATCACCATAAAAAAATGCTTTTACA
>DQGZ01000100.1 GCA_003531345.1 Alphaproteobacteria bacterium
TGTTTATCAAGTGGCGGGGAGAGATATTATAATATAATTGGTTGAGGTTGGCGACATTGTTATGTGTCTAAAAATAAATATATAACAACCAACCTATGAAACGCCTAATTTCCACCACCTAAAGAATGAACATAAACAGTTAATTGCTTGATAGTGCTGTCGCTTAACCTACCTTTCCAAACAGGCATTTTACCATTTCTTGAGTAAAATATGGTTTGCATTACATTTTCTGGCTCACTTCCATAAAGCCATATTGCATCAGCTAGGTTTGGCGCGCCGAGGTCTTGGTTACCCTCTGCATTTTTACCATGGCAGGCAACGCAATTATCTGCAAATAACTGATATGCTTTATGGTTTTTATCTACACCATTTTTGTTGATGTTAATCACAAATTCTGCCACTTCTTTTATTTGATCTTTAGTAAGTATACCGTCTTTACCAAAGGCTGGCATTGCAGAGTTATGAGCTTCATCATTACCGTTTCTTATACCGTAGGAAATAGTTTTATGAATTTGCTCTAAACTACCGCCCCATAACCAGTCATCATCATTCAAGTTAGGAAATTGACCATTACCAGTTGCACCAGTTCCATGGCATGCAGCGCAATTATCACGGAAGGCAGCCTGCCCACCAGCCATGGCATACTGAAATAATTCAGGGTCACTTTTGATTTCCTCTAGGCTTGCAGTTTTAAACCTTTTCTCAAATTTTTCTTTTCGTGCATCTATCTCTGCACGCTGTTCCTGCAATTCCTTCTTAGAGGTCCATTTCATGCTACCCTCAGTTGCACCTGATATTGTTGGCCATGCTGGGTAAATTACCCAATACCATAAAGACCATACAATAGTTATAAAAAATACAATAAGCCACCAGCGGGGCATAGGGTTATTTAATTCTTCCAGTCCATCCCACTCATGACCAGTGGTTTCTACACCACTTACTTCGTCCAGTTTTTTTTGTTTCTTTGCCATATCACTTCTCCATAAATAATATATTAATCTTCAAGGGGCATTCTTCCGTACCTTTCAAACTTCTTTTTTGAAGAAGGTCTGTAAGCCCAGAAGGCTATCAGGCAGAACATCGTAAAAAAGAATAAAAGCCCGATTATTTTCGCATACTCGCTTATAAAACTCATCATTTACCCTCTTCAGTTTTGTTTCTTAATTCATAGTCGTTAAAATCAACCATGGTTCCAAGTACCTGCAGGTAGGAAATCAAGGCATCAAGTTCACTTATAAATTCCTTATTGCCGTCAAAATCCCTTACATTTACTTTATCGCCATACCTTGCCACTAAACCAGAACTATCAGCGTCATCACGTGCCTGATTAACTGCATCTGCATACGCGTTTGCAATCATTTCATCAGTGTAAGGAACACCTGTAATTCTTAATGCCTTCATATGCTTATCAATTGATTTTATATCAGCACCTCTTTCAGCCATAAAGCCGTAACCTGGCATTATTGACTCTGGAACAACCGATCTTGGGTCTTTCATATGCTCCACATGCCATTCATCAGAGTATTTACCGCCAACCCTTGCCAAGTCAGGACCTGTTCTTTTTGAACCCCATTGGAACGGGTGGTCATACATACTTTCTGCTGCCAGTGAATAATGACCATATCTTTCAACCTCATCACGCAGCGGGCGTATCTGCTGGCTATGGCAGTTATAACAACCCTCACGGATATAAATATCCTGACCTGCTAATTCCAGCGGGGTATAAGGGCGCACACCCTTTACAGGCTCAATTACCGTTTCCATTCTAAAAAGCGGCACTATCTCAATAATACCCCCGATTAAAACCATTATAATAATACCAATCAGTAAGGTAACTGAGTTCTTCTCAAATTTTTCATGTTTTTCTAGCATGATACTGCTCCTTCAATAGTGTTAGAATTTTTTTCTTTGTCTTCACCGCAAGTGACTGTTTTGATAAGGTTATATACCATTATAAGCCCCCCGATCAGGAATAATATTCCACCAAAGGCACGAATAACATAATAGGGGAACATAGCTGCAGAGCTTTCAACAAATGAATATGTCAGGAAGCCCATTTCATTGTATGCTTTCCACATCAGCCCCTGCATAATTCCAGAAACCCACATAGCAGATATATAAACGACTATACCAATAGTTGCGATGTAAAGATGAATGCTGACAAGCTTGTTTGAATATAACTTGGTTTTATTCCATAGAACTGGAACAAGGTGGTAAATCGCACCGAATGAAATAAACGCAACCCAACCCAGCGCCCCAGAATGAACGTGACCAATAGTCCAGTCAGTATAGTGAGAAAGGGAGTTAACTGCTTTGATTGACATTAAAGGCCCTTCAAAGGTACTCATACCATAGAAAGATACCGATATAATAAGGAACTGCAATACTGGGTCTTCACGCAGTTTGTGCCACGCACCAGAAAGTGTCATTATACCATTTATCATACCGCCCCATGAAGGCATCCACAACATTATTGAGAATGTCATACCCAGAGTTTGCGCCCAGTCTGGCAGCGCAGTGTAGTGAAGATGGTGCGGCCCCGCCCATATATAAATGAATATCAAGCTCCAGAAGTGAAGAACGGAAAGTCTGTATGAATAAACTGGTCTGCCAGCACGTTTAGGAACGAAATAATACATGATACCAAGAAAACCAGCAGTAAGGAAAAACCCAACAGCATTATGACCATACCACCACTGAATAAGTGCCCCTTGAACGCCAGAAAATAATGAGTAACTCTTTGTAGAGTTTATGCTGACAGGAATTGTTGTGGCATTAACCAGGTGAAGAACCGCAACAGTAACGATAAATGCTAAAAAGAACCAGTTAGCAACATAAATATGAGACTCCTTCCTGTTAACCAGTGTCATCATATAATTCACCAGATATGCAACCCAAACAACTGTTAGCCAAAGGTCGGCATACCATTCTGGTTCAGCATATTCCTTTCCTTGAGTAACCCCAGTAACATAGCCAATAGCTGCCATCACAATAAATATCTGGTATCCATAAAAAGTGAAGATAGATAATTTATCATTCCATAATCTTACGGCACAAGTTCTCTGAACTATAAAATAGCTGGTTGCGAACAGCACATTTCCACCAAAGGCAAAAATAACCGCAGATGTATGTAAGGGGCGTAGCCTTCCGAAAGAGAGATACTCACCTAAATTAAGAATAGGAAAGGCAAGCTGCAATGCAATTACAACGCCAACCAGAAAACCAACAATTCCCCAGAAGGTTGCTGCTATGGTAAACAGTTTAACTATATCATAATTATAGTTTACCTTATTATAGTCAATTTTGTTTTCAGTCATTTTCTCTCCTTATTAAATATAGTTCTTATTATAAACCTCTTATTAACTCTTCTGCCATAAATAGTAGCACAAAAGCATTTATGAACATTATGGTTTGAGTAAATGGCTTTGCTTTCTTGTTCCATTTGCCAAACAATATCTTGCTTCCAAAGCTAACCAGAAACAGCGCTGGTATTGTACCCAGCCCGAAAGCTGTCATTCCCAGAACTGCTGCAGTTATAGACGCAGTAGATGAAACCGCAAGCAATGCTGCATAAACCAACCCACAAGGTATAAGCCCCAGCAACATCCCTAAAAGATAAGTTTTCAACGCAGATGTGTTATCTGAAAAATAAGTGCCGAGTTTTGCAATATACTTAGAAAATAAATTATTTTGAAAGTTAATATTAGCTGAAAAATTTATCCCCATTCCTTTCAGCCCGCTAAAAACAAAAACCATTGCTGCTAAAAATAACAATATCGCAGAAACAAATTTGAAGAACGGGTATGAACCTAAAAATGAAGTGGCAATTGCAGCCAGCACCCCCAATATTATATAAGTAGTTATTCTCCCAAAGTGATATGGCAGAAGCGTAGCACCAGAAAGCTTAGATAATTTAAAACCAGACTTCTGGCAGCAACCAGAAGAGTTATTAGCCTGAGATACAACAAACGGGCCGCACATCGTGGCGCAGTGTGAGAAACTTCCAAACAGAGCACCCAGAAAAAGGGTGGCAATTATGCCTCCATGATTTTCAAAGCTGGCAATGCAATTATGTAAAAAACTATGTTCCAGATAAAAATAATTGTATACTTAAATCAAACTTATAAATATATTTTGTCTAAGATTTATTGACACAAGTCAAATTACTAAAAAATTTTATTTAAAAAATCTATATTATTTTTTATGGCACTGCCA
>DQGZ01000117.1 GCA_003531345.1 Alphaproteobacteria bacterium
GCTGGATTTTTCAAAGAACCTTATAGACTCATAGAATACTGAAAGGATTATAAGTAGAGTTATTGAAACCGCTATTAGTGTAGCGAAAATGAACTTCATTTTTATGAAGCTTTCAATCCTTTCCCTAGCTTTGAATTTAGGCTTTATATAGAAGTAAGCGGCAACTGCAAAAACAGTAAGTGATATTATAAAAAAACTGCCAAGTATTGTGCTTTCAATTGTTGTTGAAGAGGTTTTTTGTGCCAGTAAAAATAGAACAAAAGTGAGTAGCAGTGCAGGAACTATTGAATAAAGCAGGCTTGAATATGCGTAATAAGCAGGAAGGCTGTTAAGCCTCCTATTCTCGTCTGGAGTATTCTCAGATATAATGTTGAATTTTGTGGATTGTTTATATCTGGAAAATTTTGCAACAGTAAATCGATACAAAATGGCACATATGATAACGGATAATATAAATGTAACGTATATAGACACTGTTAACAAAGGTTACTATTTCAAAAAACCTACTATATTAATAAAATCCTAAACGCAAGGTTATATTTGGTCTATAGTGTTTTTGCACTCAATATTTATTTACAAATCGTTATTAATTACTAATAGCTGAAAGCCTAACAATTAATTCTTTCTTGAAAATGACTAGTTACCATATAAACCCAGCAATTTTGAGAGCTTATGACATAAGAGGGGAGTTTGGCAAAACCTTATTCCAGTTGGATGCTTATTTTATAGCAAAAGCATTTGCCACCAAGGTTATTCGCAAAACGGGCAATAAAAACCCTACAATAGCCATGGCTTATGATGGCAGGCTTAGCTCTCCTGAGCTTCAGGCGCAGGTTCAGAAGGGTCTGATGTCTGCTGGGGTGAATGTTGTTAATGTTGGTCTTGGCCCTAGCCCTAAATTATATTTTGCTGTCAGAAGTATGGAGCTTGATGGCGGTATAATGGTTACCGCCTCACATAACCCGCCGAAGGATAACGGCTTTAAAATGATGTATGAAAAAGCCCCCTTATTCGGTGCAGAAATAAAAGAGCTGGGCAATATGGCTGCCAGCGGTGACCTGATTGACGATATTAAACATGGAAGCGTTGAGAAAAAGGATATTGAGGGTAAATATATTGAAAAACTTTTAACAGCTTTTGAGGGAGGGCTTTTAAACAGCAAGAACTTGAAAGATCTCAAAATAGTTTGGGACACGGCAAATGCCGCAGCTAGTGAGGTTACAAAAAAATTAGTTAAAAAACTTCCAAATGAGAATATCATAATAAACGGTGATATTGATGGCAATTTCCCAGCGCATCACCCAGACCCCACCCTCGCAGAAAATCTCCAGCAATTGATAGCGGAGGTCAAAAAACATAAGGCTGACCTTGGAATAGCTTTTGATGGCGATGGTGACAGGGTAGGTGCAGTTGATGGGCAGGGTCGCATAATCTGGGGTGATCAGCTGATGACCCTTTATGCAGAAGACGTTCTTGAAAATAACTCTGGCGCTGAAATTATTGCTGATGTTAAAGCCAGCCAGAGTTTTTTTGATGCAGTGGAAAAACTGGGGGGCAAACCACTTATGTGGAAAACAGGGCATTCATACATAAAGAATAAACTGGCAGAGACAGGCGCGCCACTTGCAGGTGAAATGAGCGGCCATATATTCTTTGCAGACAGGTATTACGGTTATGATGATGCTGTATATGCAGCGCTGCGCCTAATAAATTATTTTGTAAAAAATAATATTAAGCCCGTTGCTGCCGTTGATAAATTGCCAAAAACCTATGCTTCAAAAGAATATCGCGTTCCCGTTGCGGAAGCCATAAAGGAAGGCATAGTTAAGGAAATAAGGGCGCAGGTCATGGCATCAAAGGCGAAAGTAATTGAGGTTGATGGTATAAGGGTAATAGAGGGCGGCGGCTGGTGGCTGCTTCGTTCTTCCAATACCCAGTCAGTACTTACTATTAGGGCGGAATCAAATTCGGAATCTGAATTGCAAAAACTTATCACAAAAATAAATATGTTATTAAAGCCTTATCACGTTTCATTGAGTGATGACGCTGGGCATTAGATTTTAACGTCTGATAAATATCTCTTTACAGCGCTGATGCCAAAACCCTGAATGGTTTCAGCTTTTCCATTAATTTTAGTGAACAGGTTCTTGCCATTAAGTTCAAATTTATAGCTCCCTGCGCAGCCAATGGGGTTATCAAGTTTTATATATTCTATTATCTCATCATCGTTCAAATTTTTCATGGTGAGTTCTGCTATTTCAGAATGTTCCATTATACATTCACCATTCCTATAGATGCAGGTACCGTTATTCTGTTTGTGGGTTGCGCCAGATAGTAATTTCAGGCAGGCAAAGCTTTCATCAAAATTATTACTTTTTGAAATTACCCTGCCTTCATATTCACATATCTGGTCACTGCCTATAACATATGCGTCAGGCTGCGCTGCTGAAACCGATTTTGCTTTTGCTTTTGCAAGTTCCAAGGCTTTTTTTAGCAATGGAATATCTCCCATTTGCTTTTTCAGCATGTCTTCATCGCAATCAGGTGGTAATACTGCAAAGGAAAAACCAGCATCGGAAAGCATCTGCTTTCTGATGCTGGAGGTTGAAGCTAAAATTATTCTAGGCACTATAGTTAAAGGTAAAATAGCTAAAAGTAAGTGCAACTCAACTCTTAGTCTTTTGAGTAATATTTCTCAACATCCATAAGGTTCTCAGACTTGTCAACTATCATGGTTATTGCGCAATCACCAGTGATGTTGATGGTTGTTCTTACCATATCAAGAAGCCTGTCTATCCCGAGTATAAGGCCAATACCTTCAATAGGAACGCCAATTGAATGAAGAACCATTCCCATGAATATAATAGAGCCAGAAGGAATGCCAGCCGCACCAATAGAGCCTAAAGTGCAGGTGAGAATCAATATAGGGTAAGCCGTCCATGAAAGCTCAACGCCAAATGCCTGAGCAAAGAACATAGCGCAGATACCTAAGTAAATAGCTGTTCCGTCCATATTGATACATGCACCAAGTGGTAAAACAAAATTCGCAGATTTTTCAGATACACCACATCTTTCCTGTATCTCACGCATAGCGGTTGATAAAGTTGCTTTTGATGAACTGGTTGAAAAAGCCATTATCTGTGTTGATGCCATTTTTTTGAAGAATGGCATAGGCGATAGCCTTGCGAATAGAATAATCAAAACCCCGAATATTATGTATTGTGTAAAGCAAGCTGCAAGCACACAAACAAAAAGAATTGCTAGCTTCTGTATTACGTCAACTCCTTGAACAGCAACCATCCATGCCATGAAGCCGAATATTGCAAGTGGTGCAAGACGAACGATAAGCTCAATCATTTTAAAGAAAACTTTGGCAAATGAATTGATAACATCACGTGCGCCTTTTGCATTATCCCCCAATGAGTTCATTATCAAACCAGTGAATATAGAGAAAACGACGATCTGTAAGTACTGGTCTTCGCTTAATGCCTTGAAGAAGTTAGTTGGGATAAGGCTCATTAAAAATTCACCAATGTGCATTTCATGGGAATTCTTGGCAGCATCAGGAAGCGCACTTGCAAGGCTGGAAACGTCAATATCCATTCCTACACCAGGTTGAAATATCAAGCCAAATGCAATGCCTAAAACCACTGCGAACATAGCGGTCATGAAATATGCTGAAACAGCCTTAACACCTATTCTTTTAAAAGTATTGGGGTCAGACATTGATGTAATGCCTGAAATAAGTGCAAAGAATATTAACGGTGCAATTACCATTTTTATCAGGTTAAAGAAAATTGAACCAATGGTACGAAAGCGCTCAGCTATTACGGCTATATTTTCTGGCGCTGCTTGAGTTTTGATTAAAATTCCCGCTATAATACCTAGTATCATACCAAGTAAAACTTGCTGCCACTGGTTAAGACCTAATATTCTGAAATCTGAAGTTTCTGCTGCCATAATAATTACTCCTCTATTATATAAACATTTTTAAGATACAAGCGGTGGACAATAAAAATTTTTTTACAACTAGCAAGCATAAATTTAAAATGAAATATCACCGCACAATTATTGCAGCTAAAATAGACCGATTTTATTGAAGAATGGTTTGATTTACATCAAATTAAAATAATCTCTGTATATTGCGTCACCGATGTCATTTAATTTTTGCTGTATAAGGTCAAGATATTCATGCAGACCATAAAATTTTATTTCATGAACTGTTTTATTCTCTAACTCTTTTGATAATTCCAGAGTTTTTCTTAAAGCCTCAGATGGTCTTTCCTTATTGATCTCCTTCACTATCTCCAAGGCATGGTCTACGCAAAAACGAATGGATCTGGGGAATGATTTATCAAGGACAAGGAAATCAATTATTTTATCATACTCAATACTGTTATGTTTCCTTCGGTAAGGTTCAAAAGCAGAGGCTGACTTAAGCAGTGAACCCCATTGTATGTCATCATATGGGGTATTAACATAGTCCACGCTGGGTAGTAATATGAAATACTTAACATCAAGCACGCGGCTGGTCTGGTCTGCCCGTTCAAGCAGCCTGCCCATTTTTATGAATCTCCAGCCTTCGTCACGCAATATAGTTCTGCTGGTCAGTCCTACGAACTGATGGGAAAAGCGGATAATTTTTTCAAATAGAAGTTTCAACTCTTCTTCTGATGGAGTGGTTAAACGAACCTGTTGAAGATAGTGATATATATAATTTAGCTCCTCCCACATTTCTGGTGAGATAACTGGCCTTAAGGCTCTAGCATTAAACCTTGCAGATTTCATGCAGCTCCATATGGAGCTTACATTGTCTTCGTCAAAAATAAGGAAGTGAACAACATTTTCTTTAGAGAAATTATCACCGTATTTTTTGCTAAAATCGCCCTCAATACCAGAGGATAATATAAGTGGTGCCCATTGCTCATGGGCTTCCTCAATAGCTCCATCTAAAGCAAAATTATAAGTTGCTTCAATTATGCGGGCAACATTCTCTGCCCGCTCAATATAGCGTGAAACCCAATATAAACTTTCTGCAACTCTACTCAGCATATTTAAAAGTTGTTAGTATCAGTAAATAGTATCAGTGATCAGTATCAGTGAAGCGAAATGCACTGATACTATTGACTGATACTGATCACTGGCTTAACACCCATGTATCTTTACTTCCGCCACCCTGTGAAGAATTAACTACCAGAGAGCCTTTCTTGAGGGCAACCCTTGTAAGCCCACCATTGAGGATAAAAATATCCTTCCCATAAACAATATAGGGGCGCAGGTCAACATGGCGCGCCTGCAATCCTTCGTCAGTAATAGTTGGAACGGTGGAAAGTGAAATAACAGGCTGGCCAATATAATTTCTTGGGTTGGCTTTTATCTTTGCTTTGAACTCGTCCAGCTCTGCTTTTGTGGCTTTAGGGCCGATTATAAGCCCATACCCGCCCGAAAGATTGGTTGCTTTAACAACCAGTTTATCAATATTATCAAGTACATATTTTCTCTCATCTTCTTTCCAGCACTGGTAGGTTGGTACATTTTTAAGTATAGCTTCCTCACCCAGATAATATTTTATTATCTCAGGTACGTAGTGGTAAACCGCTTTATCATCCGCCACGCCTACGCCTGGTGCGTTTACCAGAGCAACATTACCTGCAAGGTAGGCATCCATTATTCCTGGCACGCCAAGCAAACTGTTCTTGTTGAAATATTTGGGGTCTAAAAATTCATCATCTATTCTTCTATATATTACATCAACCTTTTTTAATCCTTTGGTTGTTTTCATGTATAATATCTTATTTTCTACCACCAAGTCACGCCCTTCAACAAGGTCAACGCCCATCTGCTGTGCAAGATATGAATGCTCAAAATATGCAGAGTTGAATATACCAGGCGTTAAAACGCAGATATTAGGTTCATGGTTATTTTCATCAGCCAGATATTTCAAACCATCAAACAATTTGCCTGGGTAATTGCTTACAGGGCGGATAGGTAGGTTGTGGAATATTGAAGGGAAGGTTTTCTTCAAAGCGTTACGATTTTCAAGTACGTATGAAATTCCCGAAGGGCAGCGCAGATTATCCTCCAGCACATAAAAGCTGCCATCCTTATCACGGATAAGGTCAATACCTGAAATATGTATCCATATATCCTTTGGTGGTCTGAAACCATCCAGCACTGGTAAATAAAATTCAGTATCAAATATAAGTGCTTCTGGCACTATTTTATCTTTGAATATCTTTTTTGCCCCGTAAATGTCTGCCACGAACATGTTAAGGGCGGTGATGCGCTGCTTTAAACCTTTTTCAATATATTCCCAGTCATTTGAGGGAACTATCCTCGGTATTATGTCAAAAGGCATTATTTTTTCAGTGGAGCGAGAGTCAGAATACACGGTGAAAGTAACCCCGAGTTGCATCAAAAGGGCCTCCGCTGCCTTCTGGCGATTGGTGAGTTCTTCATGTGAGATTGCAGATATTTCATCCACCAGTGAGCGTGAAAAAGGGCGTGGATTACCAGCGCTTAAAAGCAACTCGTCAAAAAAACCATCTATGTTATAATTTTTTATTGGCATTATTAAGTTATATTATTTTTTTTATTTATTTCAAGGCTACACTTATCTTTAGTTGATTAACAAGGCGTATATGTGATATAAACTGGTACTAATGAAATACCTTGTTGTAAATAACATTAATATTGATGTCGGGCTAACAAATAAAATGTTGAGTCTTAGAAGTGATTTTTATAGGCATAATGCAAACGTAGATTGCCGAACTGAATTTAATGAGTTTGACAAAAAATCTAAATTTATCCTTGCACTTAATGATGATGAAAATGTAGTTGGAATGTGTAGGGTTCAGATTGCCCCAAAAAATGATAAATCAACTTTGTCATTTAGAAGTAGGCAGATTTATGAGTGTTTGGACTACATCTTGCCAGGTGATAAATATTTTGATTATAGCAGGGCAGAGCTAAGTAACCTGATAGTTACGGAACAGTTGCGTGGTGATGGCGTTCAAAAAGAGCTTTTGCGTCGGGCTTTTGATTTATGTAAAGAAAACAATGTGGATATGTTATACCTGCTTCCTTCAGAAGGTAGAGAAAATATATCTTCTGCAATTAAATTTATCGCTGAAGAACAACAATTAAAATGCTATAATTTTCAAGGTGATTTCGGTGGGAAAATCAACTTGCTAGGGCTTGGTTCTGCAGCGAGAAAAAACCTTCATCTTGTGCCAATTTCTGATTATTTCCGTAGTAAAGTTGATAAGGCTGACAAGCAATTTGATCCGAAGGTTTTTAATTCACCAGGGAATAAGGTAAATTTTGGAGATATAAGCTTGCGCAAAGTCAAAGCCGTGCTACTTGATTGGGACTTGTTATTGGCAAACCCTATGCCAGCATATGCAAACTCTTATTCATATGTAATTAAAAAAATGCAAGATTCTGGTATTCCGTATAATCACTCCGCCGCTTATGACCCTGAATTTATACCAATAAAAAGCTATTTCTCAAATCTGTTTGGTGAAGAAAATTTTGATAAAGCAATGGGTTTTTTTTAAAGAGCATTATTGGGATAGCGGTTCTCATATTCAAAACACTACGGCAATGGAGGGAGCAAAAAATTTTTTAGAAATGTTAGGCAGAATGGGAATTAAAAAAGCTATACTAACAAATAACTACAAAGAATTTGTTGAGCCTCAATATCAAGCTCTGTTTGGAGATTTAAAAGGCGTGAAGATTTATGATAGGGCTTCAAAGCCAGATAAAAAAAGATTTGAGGAAGCCTTGAAAGATTTTAATTTAAAACCTGAGCAGGTGGTAAAAATAGGGGATACTTTGTTTAAAGATGCTCCGCCAGCAATAAATCTGGGAGTTGAATTTATGTTATTCAGCAAAAGAGATGCTCATCTATTAACAGAGATGAATAACAGGTTTAAATTTAATAAACCTGCAGAGATAGGATTCGCTGAAAATCACGATCAATTAATAAGCATATTTTGTCAATCCTCTCTGGCTAATCTGCGATAAGAGCTGTTGGTAAAAATTCAAAAAATACTAGCAAAACTGGAATATTGCTGCTAAATGTCTGCCAAAAATTTTAAAATATATTATGTCAACCTCAGAAGTATTAAAAATTGATTCCATGGCTACCAGCCACGGGTTAACGATGGAAGAATATCAAACCATTATTGAGATAATGGGGAGAAGGCCGAATATGGTTGAATTGGGCATTTTCAGCGTGATGTGGAGTGAGCATTGCAGCTACAAATCAACTCGTAAACACATTAAAAAATTACCAACTAAAGGTGAGCGTGTGATATGCGGGCCTGGTGAAAATGCTGGCGTTATAGATATAAATGATGGTGATACAATAATTTTCAAGATGGAATCCCATAACCACCCTTCATTCATTGAACCTTATCAGGGGGCTGCAACTGGCGTTGGTGGAATTCTAAGAGATGTGTTCACTATGGGTGCAAGGCCTATAGCACTGATGAATGCTTTACGCTTTGGCGACATAAACCACCCTAAAACTAGGCATCTTATTAATGGTGTAGTTAAGGGAATTGGCGGTTATGGTAATTGTGTTGGTATACCTACTGTTGGTGGTGAAACAAATTTTGATGAAAGTTATAACGGTAATATCCTTGTAAATGCAATGGCGGTTGGTCATGCGAAGGCTGATAAAATATTTTACTCAGCCGCTTCAAAAGTTGGCGCTTCATTGCTTTACGCTGGCTCTAAAACTGGGCGTGATGGCATTCATGGTGCAACTATGGCATCAGCGGAGTTTGATGATAAATCAGATGAAAAACGCCCTACAGTTCAAGTGGGTGACCCATTTGCAGAAAAAAAACTGATAGAGGCCTGCCTTGAATTGATGCAGTCAGATGCAATAGTGGCAATACAGGATATGGGCGCTGCGGGCTTAACATCCTCAAGCTTTGAAATGGCAAGTAAAGGTGGTACAGGTGTTGAACTTGAGCTTGATAAAGTGCCAATGCGTGAAACAGGTATGACCCCTTATGAGATAATGCTCTCTGAAAGTCAGGAGCGCATGCTAATGCTGATAAAAGAAGGCAAGGAAGAGCTGGCACATAGCATTTTTGCCAAATGGGACATTGACAGCGCAGTTATCGGCAAAATTACTGATACAGGAAAAATGGTACTGAAATTTAATGGTGAAATAGTGGCTGATATGCCAATTGCACCACTTTCAGATAATGCTCCAGTTTATGACCGCCCATGGAAACCAACTGAAAACAAGCCAGAGTTAGTTCACAGTGAAAGATTGTCTGAAGAAAAAATATTAGAACAGCTTAAAAAACTTATGGCATCACCGAACCTGTGTTCACGTGCATGGATATGGCAGCAATATGACAGCAAGGTTGGTAATGATACTATGCAGATGAGTGGCGGTGATGCTGCTGTTGTGCGTATTCATGGCACGGAAAAAGCAATAGCCATTACAACGGATTGTACCCCTCGATATATACAGGCTGACCCTCAGGAGGGTGCAAAACAGGCAGTTGCCGAAACTTACCGCAACCTAGTTGCAGTTGGCGCAACGCCGATAGCAATTACCAATTGCCTGAATTTTGGCAATCCTGAAAAGCCTGAGATAATGGGGCAGATAGTTGGCTCAATAGCTGGTATTGCTGAGGCGTGTGAAGCTTTGAGCTACCCAGTGGTTTCAGGTAATGCGTCACTTTATAATGAAACAAACGGCAAGGCAATAAAACCAACCCCAGCAATTGGCGGTGTTGGGCTTATTACATCTGTTACAAAATCTGTAAGTATTAGCTTTAAGGCAGAGGGGCAGCCGATAATTCGCATTGGTGATATGAAGGGGCATTTAGGCGCTTCTATATATGCTGAAGAAATTTTAGGAATTAAAGGTGGTTATGCGCCACCGCCAGTTAATCTAGAAGATGAGAAGAAAAATGCAAAATTCATTCTTTTCTTAATTGAACATGGTTGGTTAACAGCGTGCCATGACGTATCAGACGGTGGGCAGTTAGTTGCTATAGCAGAAATGGCAATGGCTGGTGAAATTGGCTGCAAGCTTGATATTGCGCCAGTGGTTGAGCGTGTATTCGGTGAAGATCAGGGGCGTTATATCATAACCGCAACCCATAAAAGTGCTGAGCTTATATTGTCAAAAGCGCCTGAATTTGGGGTAACTGCAAATGTTATTGGTGAAACCTTTGGTGATTCTATTTTTTATGGCAAATCTGAAGTTACTATCTCGGAGTTGAAAAAGCTCCATTCGGAAACTCTGCCTAAACATTTTGGCTAGAAAGTCGGGGTATATTTTTCTGTGCCTGATAAATTATAATGCAAAATCCTGT
>DQGZ01000134.1:0-4384 GCA_003531345.1 Alphaproteobacteria bacterium
TAAATGAAAACCTTCGGTTTTCTTACAAGCTGCTCTAATTGCATTCATTGAAGCAAGGGACTCAAGTGGATCTGATGAATCTAGATTAATATTTCCAGATGCTAAAACTTCTCCATCCTTATTTATTATAACAGCGTCATGCACTCCTAAAGCTGCGATAAGGGCATCTTTGTTTCCTAAATTATTAACATTAGACATATATTTATCCATTTCAGCAATGTGTCTATATTGCTCTTCATCAGAAAATTGAATTGCCGCAGCCTGATCTCTGTTATTTGCAAAAACAACTTTATTTACACCATGGCTTGAAATGGCAGCCTGACATTGCGGGCAGCACTCACAGGAAGTAAACATAACTGTATCTCTTAGATCAGAATGACCAAGTCTTTTTGTTGTATCTCTAAGACAAGACATCTCCCCATGAGCAGATGGGTCATGCTCTGGAACAACATGGTTAGCGCCAATGCCAATTATTGTAGGTTTGCCAACTCCAATACCATTTTTATCTAGTCCATATTCATACTTAACTAAAATTGCAGCAAAAGGACCGCCTTCGATATTTCCAAAATCTACTGTGCCACCTCTATCTTTATTCACATTTTGAAATGCAATTTTTGAGGCTATTTTCATTAAATATTCATTGGTTACCTCTCCCCCATTCTTAATAATTCTTTCGATAAGAGTATTTGCTGCTGCAATAGTTTGGTCTGTTTTGCCAGTGTTGTATTGGCTATAATACTCTCTAGGTGTTCCATCTGACATAAAGCCCCCATTAATAAGTTATTTTTACATTCTTAAGTTGCATCAATAGGTTGGATACTACAATTTTTAGTCATAAAAAGCTAGAGAATTACCTCCCCACTAAAAAAATGTATGATTTAGTAGTAAAGTAGGGTTAAGCAACGCTCCAGAGTTTCTAAGTCATTGTGTTAATTCAAATATTGGGCTCAAGGCTTTTCCGCTTCGAGCCACCAGTCTTCGTTGATTAGTAGCTCAGTGTAGGAAAGTTACTTATCAAAAGCTCAAAATCACGAACAATTCCCTGACTAACTGAGGGCATAGTTCTGATGATTTATGAAATGTGATTATACATTTCCATCTGAAGGAATATCCAAAACTCTTCCGCAATGTTTGCAGTGAACGGCATCTCTGTCATGTAAAAATAAGCCGCAATCAGGGCATTTAAACCTAACTTTTGCAGGGCGAAAAACAGTTTGGATTAACCTAATAAACAATGAAACGCCAAATATCATTATTACAATTGAGAGTGCTCTGCCAGATTGCCCTTGTAATGTAATATCGCCAAAACCAGTTGTAGTTAAGGTTGCGATAGTAAAATACATTGCGTCAATAAAATTTTTTACATCATCATTTGAATGAACTTGAGTTATAAAAACAAGTTCTGTCATCATGAATATAAATATAAACAGATTAGTTGCACTTAAAATAACATCTTCATTTGCTCTAAAAAATTTAAAATCTTCACGCAGTCTTTTTAATAATCTGTAAGATCTAAGTAGACGAATAACTCTGAAAGCTCTTAGAAAGGCAAAATTCCCCCCTAGTAGTGGCGCTAAGAATGAAGACAATGCAGCTAAATCTGCTAAGTTTAGAGGGGTAATTATAAAGCTGGTTTTCTTATTGGAGATCCAAAACCTTGCTGAGTAATCTAAGAGTAAATATAAAAAGTTGAAACTATTAAAAATAAAATTGTTATAATATCTGCAATTAAAATTCCATACCTAAAATTATGGGAATTCTTGCTATCACCTTCGTATAATTCAGTTAGTTTTTGTTTAAAAGATAGTTTTTTCATAGTTTTTCTCAGGTGATTTTACACTACATTTAAGTTAGCAACTAAAAAAGTTATGTAATCTAAAAAATGTAGAAAATCAGTAAACCCTTTTCTTAGGTGGAACTACGGCAACTTCGTCAGTCAGAGTGAACATATTCACAGGGCGATAGTCAAACTTAACAGTGCCCTTATCATCAACCCAAGCCAGTGTGTGCTTCATCCAGTTGGTATCATCACGTTCTTTGTAGTCGTCCCTTGCGTGGGCGCCACGGCTTTCCTTGCGGTTCAGTGCAGAAGTGATTGAAACCATAGCCTGCGGGATAAGGTTTTGCAGCTCCAATGCTTCCACAAAGTCAGAATTCCAGATCATTCCTTTGTCTTTAATTTGTAGCTCTGCATTCATTTTGTAAACGTCCTGCATCTGGTTCACACCTTCCTGCATGGTGGTTTCAGTACGGAATACTGCGGCTTTTGCCTGCATGGTTGCCTGCATTTTATCACGGGTTTCTGCCGTTGATATACTACCTTTTGCATGGCGAATGCCATCAATGCGGGAAATGATTTTATCAACTGCTTCGTCTTTCAACGGCTTATGAGGTGTGCCTTTTTTAACCGTTTCAGCAGTTCTAATTGCTGCTGCCCTGCCAAATACTACTAGGTCAAGCAGTGAGTTTGAGCCTAAACGATTTGCACCATGAACTGAAATGCAGCCAGCTTCACCAATGGCCATTAAGCCTTTTACCACTTCCATGCTACCATTCTTAGAAGTTATAACTTCGCAATGATAATTAGTAGGTATGCCGCCCATATTGTAGTGAACGGTTGGCAATACTGGAATTGGTTGTTTAGTAACATCAACCCCTGCGAAAATTTTTGCTGTTTCAGAAATTCCTGGAAGTTTTTCGTGCAGGGTTTTCGGGTCTAAGTGTGAAAGGTCTAAAAGTATGTGGTCTTTTTTAGGGCCAACACCTCTGCCTTCCATTATCTCAACGGTCATTGAGCGGGAAACTACATCTCGTGAGGCAAGGTTGACCGCTTTAGGCGCATAACGGCGCATAAATTCCTCCCCCTCGCTATTACGTAAAATTCCGCCTTCACCACGTGCGCCTTCGGTTATCAAACAGCCTGAACCATAAACACCAGTTGGGTGGAATTGCGTAAATTCCATATCCTGCATTGGAAGCCCAGCCCGAATTGCCATACCGCCGCCATCACCAGTGCAAGTGTGGGCAGATGTGCATGAGAAATAAGCCCTGCCATAACCACCAGTTGCCAAAATAACCTGATGAGAGCGGAAAATATGAAGCGAGCCATCGTCCAAATTCCAAGCCATAACGCCTCTGCATGAACCGTCAGTTTCATCTATAATTAAATCAAGCGCAAAATATTCAATAAAGAACTCCGCCTTGTTTTTTAATGATTGCTGGTAAAGCGTATGCAATATTGCATGCCCAGTTCTATCTGCGGCGGCGCAAGTGCGAACAGCAGCTGGGCCTTCGCCATATTCAGTGGTCATGCCCCCAAACGGGCGTTGGTAAATTTTGCCGTCTTTAGTGCGGGAAAATGGAACGCCATAATGTTCAAGCTCAATAACCGCTTGAGGAGCCATTTTACACATATATTCAATTGCGTCTTGGTCGCCTAGCCAGTCTGATCCTTTGATGGTATCAAAGAAATGCCATTTCCAGTCATCTTTGGTCATATTGCCAAGTGCGGCCGAAATTCCACCTTGTGCTGCAACAGTGTGCGAGCGGGTAGGGAAAACTTTGGTAACGCATGCGGTTTTTAAACCCTTTTCTGCAAGCCCTAGGGTTGCACGCAAGCCAGCGCCACCAGCGCCAACCACCACTACATCATATTCGTGATAAACTATATCGTAACTATTTCTCATTATTATAAGGTTTTAGGTTTCAGGTATCAGGCGTCAGAAGATCTGAAACCTGACACATGAAACCTGACACCTAGTTAAATATTAAAATTAAAATATATATTTAATATAGCAAATATAGCGGCCATAGTAGCAAAAACTGATGCGAAATAAGTGCCTATAATAAGTATATAGCGCATCGGTTTGCCGTGAACATAATCTTCAATCACTACCCTTATTCCTAATGTTCCATGGGTAAAAACATTGATGAATAATAGAATTAAGACCACGCCATTAATTGGCTGTTTTAGCATATCAGAAAGGCTTGTGTAATAGCCAGTGCCAATCAACACTAAACAAACTGCAAACCAAGGCACTAAAAACACGTTTGCTACTGCCGTTACTCGCTGTTTTAGCCAGTGCTCCATACCATGAGCGGTTGCCTGAGATTTTTTAATTTTTTGTACTGTTTCTTGCATTTTCTTAAGTGTTTAGTATCGGTGTTCAGTATCAGTGAAATCACTGGTACTAATTACTGATACTTTGGTCACTAAAACTTAATTATGCCCATAAATTATAACTGTTGCCCAAGCAGCAATAGTTAGTGCTGTGCTGAAAAATAGAACAGCATAGCCTGATTTATAGACGGTTTTAATGTCATATCCTTTGCCTGAGTCCCAGAATAAATGCCTGATACCAGCGCAGAAATGGAAGCATAAAGC
>DQGZ01000134.1:4757-4957 GCA_003531345.1 Alphaproteobacteria bacterium
TATAAATATGCCGCAAATGCAAAAGCGGAGATGTATAACGCAACACCAGTGGAGCGGTGCATTATTGAAAGCATTGAAGTTAATTGTGGCTTATAAACCTGCAAATGAGGTGATAAGGGGCGTGGGCGAGATTTAACTTTTCTGTTGTCAGGCATAATTTAAAAAAAACTTTCACGCTTTTAAGCGAACTTTCTTAGTAA
>DQGZ01000201.1 GCA_003531345.1 Alphaproteobacteria bacterium
CTGATTAATCTTCGTATCCATATTGCTCTTTGAGCATTCTTTTTGCATGTTCTGGTGTTGTTTTTCCAAAACCACTTATAATTACATTTCCATAATCTTTAAGGTTGTGTGTGCCAACTTTACCCGCTTTTTTCAGGGTTTCAAATTTTACCTTGTTATTAACTAGTAGATAGAAAAAGGCGTCTCTGCCTAAAAAATCTTTTGCAGTTATTTTATGGATATTATTTTTTAACAATGAATTTTTCATATTATGCTCCTTTTCTAATTTGCTGTGCTTTAACTTCAACTCCAGATGCCTGATCAGGCGATACAATTCTTGCAAGTATAGGTGGGTTTTTGTAAGCGCCACTATCAATTGCGGTAACCTCTCTTAAACCATCATGGTTTTTACATGATTGTCTTATAACTATGTTTTGTTGCCATGCTTGTATAGCTTCTAGTGTTTGACTCTCAACATTTAACCCAGCTTGTTTGGTTTCAGCGCCTATATGCGGAAATCTTAAACAATTATCATGCAATGGTATTTTTCTTAAAACCTCTATTTCATCATCAACTATATATTTTAAGCCTTTATCAAATAATCCCTTAAGGTCAGCCTCTTCATCTAATAAATTATGCCTGCCGAAATTAACTAGGGTTATTCCTAGGTCTGCCATTTTTCCTAATTGCTCTTTAGTTATTGTTCCAGAAGCTTGGTGCAGGCTGATAATTCCGTTAGTACCAACTTTATTAATCATGTCATCTACGCTTGCGCTAAAATGCTGACCATCTTTTTCTTTTCCATATTCCAAGCTGCGGCTTTGAACAAAAACTTCCATACCTAGCCTTGCAGCATATTCCGCCATAATATTTGCATGGCTGCTGGTTGAACTCACTATGCCGATTTTAGCGCCATTTAATGGAGAAGCATATCTCATGTTTTCCATAATTTTTAATGCGCCGTCTTCAGTGCCAGACCTTGTAACTACTTCATGACCATTATAATTGCCTTTTTTTATTTCTCCGCTTTCATGAACTTCTACTGATTTTTCAAATGCAGCGATCATTTTTCTTTCAACAATTATCCTATTGAGAATTCCAAGCCCTGAATTAGTACTTGTAAGTTCATTTGTGTCCAGTTCTTCAGGTTTTATATTTTTTAATGTATTATACATATCCCCTGCCATTTGCAGGTTAAGTGATGCTATGATTGCTTCAGCCACGCCATTTGAATTACCTTTCCATACTGTTCCATCACCTGGGGCGTTGCAAACAGCTACATTATTTTCTGTGCAATCCTCTAAAGATTGAATATTTTTGGTTCCTGCACCCCTTCTTATTACTATTCCATTCTCTTTAGGAGTTACACCTATCGGTAAAACCGAAGACCTGACAGATATAACATCATATTTGTTTGCCTGTTCTTTTAAGAAAGTTTCTAGGGTTGCACCTTTTAAATCACTTCTATGGTCAACATTTTCTTCGCCATATTTTTCTTTTAAGGAATCAATAAAACTCTTACTTGCAGCATCTGCAATTAGTATTTTTGGGGTTTCTTTGTTTTCTTGTTCTGACATTTTATTACCTCAAGTTTAAGTTTTTGCTACTAATAACATATAAAGGTTAACAAAATCTTAATACTCCAAAAACTTATTAGTAATTGGGTATCTGCGGTCGCGGCCGAAAGGTTTTGAGGAGATTTTAACCCCGATGCAGGCTTGGCGGCGTTTGAACTCGCTGTTATATAACAGGCGCTCAACATATTTTACAGTTTCAACATTATAGCCCAGTGCTATTACTTCCTGCTCGCTTTTATCAAGCTCTATCATGTTATATAAAATTTCATCAAGAATTTCGTATTCTGGCAGTGTATCAACATCTTTTTGGTTATCACGAAGCTCTGCTGATGGAGCTTTATCAAAAACCCTTTGCGGTATCAAATTTCCAGAATCATTTTTTGAACCTGATGGTTTATTTTTATTGCGCCATTTTGCAATGTCATAAACACGGGTTTTATAAAGGTCTTTAATTAGGCTATATCCGCCGCACATATCACCATAAAGTGTGCAATATCCAGCTGCAATTTCAGATTTATTACCAGTTGAAAGTAATAAATGACCAAATTTATTACTCATCGCCATTAGTAAATTTCCCCTGATGCGGGCTTGTAAATTTTCCTCAGCTACATTCTTTTTAGCTTTGCCATATATAGGCTTTAGGTTGTTTTCATAACATTCCATTAAGTCTTCAATGTCAATTCTATCAAGCTTAACGCCTAAATTTTTTGCTATTTCTTCTGCGTCTTCAATACTTTCTTTTGATGTAAAGCGAGATGGCATTAACACTAATTTCACCCGCTCGCTACCAAGGGCATCAACCGCTGCAACTGCTGTCAGGGCGGAATCCATACCGCCGCTTAAGCCAATTATAACCCCTGGGAAATTATTTTTAGAAACATAGTCACTCAAACCAAGCATCATTGCTTTGTAGATGTGCTTAAACTCATTAATTTCAGTTTTCCCTGCTGGTTTTGCTTTGAGAACTTCCTCAACATCAAAAGTTTCGGTATCTTCCTCAAAAAATTTCATCTGGAAGAATACTCGGGCATTTTTTGCCATTACAAAACTGCCACCGTCAAACACAAGGTCATCATGACCGCAAATTTGGTTAGTGTAAAACACTGGGCAACCCGCTGCTTCAACTGCTTGGGTTGCTATAAACATGCGTTTGTCGTGCTTGGTGCGCTCAAAAGGGGAGGCATTAACCGAAAGAATAAACTCAGCACCTTTTAGCCCAGCCGCCGCCTCTTTATTCCAAGTATCTTCACAGATTAACATACCGATTTTACGCCCACGATACATAAAAGGCTTAGGTTTAGGGCCAGCTTTGAACACCCTTTTTTCATCAAACACGCCATAATTTGGCAGGTCATATTTATACTGCTTATGAACAATTTTACCTTTGGAAATTATCAGCGCTGCGTTATAGGTTGCGCCATCTTCAATCCAAGGGGTATTTATCAAAATATCTGCATTTTGGTTTTTAGTTTCTTCAATTATTTTGTTGGTATATTCCAACGAAACCTGAACAAACTCAGGGCGAGAGACCATGTCCTCTGGCGGGTAGCCTGAAACGCAAAGCTCAGGAAATACAACAAGGTCAGACCCAGAATTTTCCTGATAATAATCTAATATTTTTTGAGTGTTGGTTTTAAAATCTCCAACGGTAAAGTTTAACTGACAAAGGGTAATTTTCATAATGTTTAATTGAGTATTGTATTTGCTTTGTATTGAGCTATTATTTTATCAGAAGTTACTAATGTCAAATTTTCTACTACTGATTGTGAAATAATAAGCCTATCAAAGGGGTCATTGTGTATTTTTTCGAGGTTTTTCAAATTACGGATATGAGATGTTTTTATTTCTAGAATTTGATAACCATTGTAATTTGCAATATACTCAAAATCACTAGCGATCTTAATTTTTCCAAGATTTTTCTTGATTTCAATTTCCCAATAACTGGCAAGGCTTATGTATATTTTGTTGTCAGGGTTTTTAATTATTGAGCTAACTTCTTTTGTTAATTTTTCTGAGTCATCACTTGCCCAAATAAAAATATTTGTATCGATAAGGTAGTTCATTCGTCGTGAAATATTTTTGAATTTAAAAACTCTTCTTCAATTTCCTTGTCGCATTCATAAAAGCCATCAAGTATTTGAATTTGCCCCTTAAATGCGCCAAGTGGTCTTTCCTTTTGTTGTGCAGAAGCAGCAGTATCAGTATTCGCCTGATTTATAAGCTTGGCAAGTACTTTATCCGAGTTTTTAATGATAATCTCATCATCCTTATTAAGTAAGGCAAGTAATGAGTTAACATTGTTATGCTTTATAGTTTCTATGTTCACTTCAATTGTCATGCACTAATTCTAGCAAATTAATCAATAATTGCTAGTTTTTAGTTTTTGTTAACGCTTTTTTAACTTTTGTGTGTTATAAGGAAATATTAACCAATATATATATATGTCAGATCAAAGGGATGCCTTACACAAAGCGGGTGAAAAAAGCTTCGTAGAAAGACTTGGTGATGCAGCAAGATCAGCAGCAAGTTATGTTAAAGATGATGTATTAAAGCCTGAAATTCGTAATCTCACTGAAAACACAAGAATAGATAAAACTGAGTATCAAAAAAATTTCAAACCTTCTGCTGTACAAAAGGCTGCTTATGGCGATCAGAATTTACAGTCAATGCGTGCGTTAAATCAGGCTGCACAACAGTTAATAAGTTTATCAGATAATCTTGAAGGCGCTCATGCAGATGGGCTTCTTTCTTTGGTAAAAAATCAAGATGATTTAATACCCCGTTCTGCAGAACATCAAGCAAGGGTAGATATCTTAATAAAAAAATTTACTGATTTTGAACAAAAATATTTTGGTGAAGGTGTTAGCGCAAATGATATGATAACAAGGAACGTTAAGTCTTTTGTTGATAGGGGTACCAGAAATGCAAGAAATGAATTCAGGGAAGATTTAAGAGGGTTGATGTCTGCGATAGAAACTTTTGATAAAGAGACAGTTGATCCTAAATATAATATTTTACAGAGTAATTTGAGAGAGGGTGAAGTAAAATATGATCCAGCTAATCCTCATAAAATGCTGGTTTTTGAAGTTGTGTCTCGAGAGTTTGAAAGATCAATTAATTTTGCAAAAGAGGCTTATAATAAAGGCAATGTTTTGGATAATGGTGTTAAGTTTTAGTCAAAGCCGTTCTCAAAAAAGTTTGCATTATTATAAGTTTATTTTTCGTCATTCCAGCGAAAGCTGGCATATAGACGACCCTAACCCTTAACTTCATAACTGGATTCCGTTTTTCAACGGAATGACGGATAACTTAATGCCTAAAGTGCCTGATTCCAGTAAATACCATCGCTATATTGTTTTCATCAGCGGCTTTTATAACATCGTCATCTCTGATTGAGCCGCCTGGTTGAATTGCAGCGGTAACGCCATTTTTAACGCATTCCAGCAAGCCATCAGCAAATGGGAAAAACGCATCAGAGGCAACAACGCTTCCTTTGGTGTTTGGAACATTTTTATTATCGCGCTCAGCTTTTTGTGCACCTATAATTGTTGAGTCAACACGGCTCATCTGCCCTGCGCCTATGCCAACTGTTGTTTGGTCTTTCACATAGATTATTGCATTTGATTTTACATGCTTACAAATTGTAAATGCAAAGATTAAATCTTCCATTTCTTTATCAGTGGGCTTGCGTTTGGTAACAATTTTCAAATTGTTTTTATCAAGCACCACTCCGTTATATTCCTGCACTAACAAGCCGCCATTAATGCTTCTGTAAGTTAGTTTATCATTTTTAGAATTTCTATAATCGCCAGTTCTTAGCACTCGCAAATTCTTTTTCGTTGCGAAAACTTCTAAGGCTTCTCTGCTATATGAAGGCGCAATAATTACTTCGGCAAATATTTTTGCAATTTCTTCCGCCGTTTCTTTATTTACTTCACGGTTGAATGCCATAATGCCGCCGAATGCTGAAACTGGGTCGCAGCCTAGTGCTTGTAAATATGCCTTAGTGATATTTTCAGCTACACTAACGCCGCACGGGTTGTTATGTTTTACAATTACTGATGCTGGCTGTTCAAATTCCTTCACTAGTTCTAGGGCGCTGTCAGCATCAAGAATGTTATTATATGAAAGCTCTTTACCTTGAATAATTTTTGCATTCACCGCTGACTTAATTTCATCATCAAGAATATAAGCGCCTGCCTGCTGGTGAGAATTTTCACCATAGCGAAGAACAGCTTTGCGCTTTGCTGGAATTGTTAGTTTTTCTGGTAATAAATCATTAAGTTCGTTTGCGAACCATTTTGCAATATGCGCATCATATTCAGCAGTACGAGAATAAGCTTTATAGGCAAGTTTTTTACGCAGTTCTAAAGTTGTATTACCTTTATTATCCAATATATTCTGCTGTATTTCGGCATAATCATTATGGTCAACTACTATGGTCACAAATTTGTGGTTCTTTGCAGCACTGCGCACCATTGATGGGCCGCCAATATCAATATTTTCAATTACTTCATCATATTCTGCGCCTTTTTTAACTGTTTCTTCAAACGGGTAAAGATTAACAACTACAAGGTCAATGTCAGTAATATTATTTTCAGTTTTTTGTTTTTGATGTTCCGCATTATCACGAACATTTAACAGCCCGCCGTGAACTTTCGGGTGGAGGGTTTTTACCCGCCCGTCCATAATTTCTGGGAAGCCAGTATGCTCAGAAATGTCTTTAACTTTAATTCCTGCGTCTTTGATTGCCTTATATGTACCCCCGGTGGAAATTATCTCAATATTCTGAGACTCCAGAAATTGGGCAAATTCAATTATGCCAGTTTTGTCTGATACGGAAATTAGTGCGCGGGTGATTTTGGTCATTTTTTTGTTTTTAGTTTTAGCGTCATTGCGAGGAGCAAAGCGACGAAGTAATTCATCCTAACGAAGAGTGTCACCCCGCATTTATTGCGGGGTTTTTCTTACCTTGGCTTTCAGCCCGCAACAAGTGCGGGCAGACAAACCGATAGATTGATTTATTTCTTCGCCCAAGCGCCCACAATTACAATTATGGCTGGGGTACTATACTAACCCCCTGAAAAAGCTAGTGAAAATAAGTTAATTTATGGTTAAAATTCATGTTGCAAAAAAAACACATATGTTAAAATCTAAGGACAATTTTGCTTTTTTATTACACCACTCGGATATTCGTATCTCGCTTTAGTTTTTACGAATTCCTTTGGGATTTTAAAAAAGATAGAACGATAGAGATCAGTCTGTCCTGTAATTTGGTGCTTCTTTTGTTATGGTAACATCATGTGCGTGGCTTTCTTTCAAACCTGCCGATGTTATTTTTATGAATTCACATTTCTTCTGCATATCGGCAATTGTTTTATTGCCAGTGTAACCCATTGATGAACGTAAACCGCCTATAAGCTGATGAATAACGCCTGAAACATCACCTTTATATGGCACTCTGCCCTCCACACCTTCTGGCACCAGTTTCAATTGGTCTGTGATATCCTGCTGGAAGTACCTGTCTGCGCTGCCACGTGCCATCGCACCGATAGAACCCATGCCACGATAAGTTTTATATGAACGCCCTTGGTATAAAATAATTTCCCCTGGGCTTTCAGTTGTGCCTGCAAGCAATGAACCTACCATTACACAATCAGCCCCTGCAGCAATCGCCTTGGCAAAATCACCTGAGTATTTAATGCCACCATCTGCTATCACGCATTTTTTATGCTTTTTTACTTCGGCAACGGCATCTAAAATTGCAGTTAATTGCGCCACACCAACACCAGCAACTATACGTGTGGTACATATTGAACCTGGGCCAACACCCACTTTAACCGCATCAGCCCCTGCTGAAATTAAGGCTTTTGCTGCTACACCAGTTGCTATATTACCGCCAATTACTTGTGCATTAGGGAATTGCTTCTTTATTCTGGCAACTGTATCAAGGACGTTTTTTGAGTGCCCGTGCGCAGTATCAACTATTATTGCGTCAACTTCTGCTTCTATTAATGCTTTTGCACGTTTAAAGCCATCATCACCTGTTCCCACCGCAGCAACGCACATCAGCCTGCCTAGTTCGTCCTTGGTTGCATTAGGAAATTTTTGTGATTTTTCAATGTCTTTAACAGTAACTAACCCAATACAGCGATATTTACTATCAACCACTACCAGTTTTTCTATCCTGTGCTTGTGGAGGAGTTTTTTTGCCTCATCAGCGCCGATACCTTCTTTTGCGGTTATAACCTTGGCGGTCATAAGTTCTTTTACCTTCTGGCGTTTGTCAGATGCAAAACGTACATCACGGTTAGTGATAATTCCCACCAGTTTTTTACTATCATCAACCACTGGAATTCCAGAGATATTATTGCTTTCCATCAGGAATAGCACATCGGAAAGGGTTGCTTCTGGGTTGATAGTGATGGGGTTTACCACCATGCCAGATTCAAACTTTTTTATCTTTTTCACTTCATTTGCCTGTTCCTCAATACTCATATTTTTATGCAAACAGCCAATAGCACCATTTTGAGCCATGGCAATCGCAAGGCGGCTTTCGGTTACTGTGTCCATAGCGGCGGAAATAAGCGGAACGCCAAGGCGTATTTTCTTAGTCAGGTAAGTTGCCGTATTAACGGACGAAGGCAGAACTTCACTATAGGCGGGCTTTAAAAGAACATCATCAAAAGTTAACGACTCTGAGATATGAACCATATATGTATATTATCAGTTTGTAGCTCTATACACAGGTTTTGATAATTTTCAAGGGGGATTGTTTTCAACTTGGAAAATTTTGAATTATGATATAAACCCCTTTTGTCTATCGGTTCGGAGTGTAGCGCAGCCTGGTAGCGCACTAGGCTGGGGGTCTAGTGGTCGTGGGTTCAAATCCCATCACTCCGACCATTTTTGGGAAACCTTAATTCAATAGTTTGCTAACACAGTGCCTGAGTATTTCCAGCTTACGATGCTTGGTTTGGTTAGTTTTCTGCTCTTTGTTTGTTAAAAAGTTGAAATCTTTCGCAATAAGTAGTAGAATAGGAGGAGCGTTTTTGGTGTTTTGCCGATATGGTGGGCTTTATCTTTATATTCAATAAGTTATGAATTATTTATATCAAAAAGTGAAAAGCTTTTTTTCTTTTACAAGTACAAAAGGTTTTACTTTAATAGAGGCTTCTCTGGTGTTGGTTGTGGTTGCTGCTATGGCAGGAACGGTTGCAACTGGTTATCAATTGGTTGAAAGTAATAGAGTTATTTCTGTAGCTTCGGAAATGAAATATTACAGAAGCGCACAAGACCAGTTCAGGCAAAAATTTGGGTACAGGCCTGGTGATGTTCCAATATCTCTGGCGGCAGAAAATTTTAATCATTATGCCTCATCTGATTGTGGAACTTCTGCATTTGGCAATTCAAAACTAGACAACTTGACGGAAGAAAGGCTCGCTTGGTTGCAGCTTTCAAGCTCAACATACATAAAGCAGAAAATTTATTTTGATCCCTGTGATGCTGGGGTTGAGTCTGCTAATCCTGGTGTGGAGGTGCCTTTTTCTGAATATTCCAGCAAGGCAGGATGGAGGTTTTACCAATATGACTCAACTAATGTTTCTGGTGAGAATAAATATTTTCAACATATCCTCAGAATTGGTGCCAAGGCAAACAGCAATGATAAATATTTGTCTGCGGGTGTAGTATCCCCTAAAACGGCATCTGCAATAGATGCCAAGATAGATACTCCAAATACGCCTTTAACGGGTTCTTTTTTTGTGAGTACAGAATGTGTTGATGGTTCAAATTATAAACCTGAGAGTAGCTCAAGCAAGTGTACGGCACAATATGCTGAAATATATGAAGCTGGAGCAAATAGTGAAACTGAATTAGGCTGCAATGATGATTCTGACTGTGCGCCTGGTGAAAGCTGCTGTAGTGGAAAAATATGTTCCTCCAGCCCCTGTGAATGTGATAGTAACCCCTGCTTCTCAGCAACATGTACTGGCTATAACCCTGTAATATGCACAGGTGGAAGCTCATCTGGAAGTGGTAGTAGCTCTTCTAGCAGTAGTTCGTCTTCTTCTAGTTCGGGGGGTAGTGGTTGCACACCTGAGTGTGAATGTACAGGCGCACCTAATGCTAGGTGGGAATGTAGCTCTGGCGTTTGCAGTGGTTCAGTAGCAGTGTATGATGTAACTTGCGGCTCCACTTCTAGTAGTGGCTCTAGTGGGTCTTCAACATCTGGGTCATCAAGCTCTAGCAGTAGCGGTTCATCATCAAGTTCTTCAAGTAGCTCATCGAGTAGTAGTTCTAGCTCTTCCTCAAGCTCATCATCAAGTTCTTCTGGGGGCGGGTGTCTTTCTGATTACAGCGTTTGCTCTGATGATAGTCAGTGTTGTAATAGCCTATGTAACTTAAACTCTAGCCTATGTTTACCTTGTGCTGGCGTTCTTTCTGGTTGCGGTGAAGATAATGATTGCTGTTCAGGATATTGTGATTTTAGTTCTGGCAGAGGTAAATGTAACTCCTCTAGCACATCTTCAAGTAGTTCTAGTTCTTCCTCATCGAGTAGTAGTTCAAGCTCATCATCAAGTTCATCTTCTTCCAGCTCTTCCTCATCGAGTAGTAGTTCCAGCTCAAGCAGTAGCTCTTCTAGCTCATCATCAAGTTCATCAAGCAGTAGCTCCTCTTCTTCATCAGGTAGTTCATCTTCAAGCTCTAGTAGTAGCGGCTCATCATCAAGTTCATCAAGTAGCTCATCGAGTAGCAGTTCCAGCTCAAGCAGTAGCTCTAGCTCTTCTAGCTCTAGCTCATCTAGCAGTTCTGGCGGTTGTAGTTCTGTAGGCACTTCTTGTGAAGATGATGAGGAATGTTGTAGTTTAGTATGTAATGATAAAATATCCGTTTGCACTTCTTGTGTTCCTAATGATGGCGGTTGTAGCACAAATGGTGATTGCTGTTCAGGATATTGCTATGTAAATAAAGAGGGGGGAAGATATGACGGAACATGCGCTACTCCTAGTAGCTCATCTTCTAGCGGCGGTTCTTGCTCTCCACTTTTAGGAGCTTGTACTACAAGTTCTGATTGTTGCTGTGCGGGTGATGGTTATAGATATCAATGTATTTCTGGAGCTTGTAAAGCTGGCTCTTTATTTGAAGCAGACACTTCCTGTGAAGATGGAGGTGGCTGGACTGAGCATGGTAGTAGTAGTGGATATGGAAGCTCTAGTTCATCTTCAGGTGGTTGTGCAAGCAATTATCAAGCTTGTGGAAATGATGGTGATTGCTGTGATGGAAATTGTAATCAAGCATTAGGTTTATGTGTTAATGGTTGCTTCTCTCAAAATGGCCCTTGTGGAGATGGTGGTGATTGTTGTTCTGGTTACCATTGCATACCTGATGCTAATATATGCAATGAAAACCCCTCTAGCAGTAGTAGCTCTGGTTCTTCTTCAGGTGGTTGCATTGAAGGGACTGAGTGTCATACTATATCATATTTTTGTACTGATAGGGTTGTTCAATGTGTAAATACACAAGCAGATTGCACAAGATCTTCTTATTATTATTACTATAGAGAGGGTGCGCCTTTAACATACCCTTATGTTACTGGTCCAATAGCAGGT